>MIAN01000257.1 GCA_001829125.1 Spirochaetes bacterium GWB1_27_13
TTGAAATTTCTCGGTAACAAAAGACTTATCAAGCCTTTCGAGTGTCGAAAAATCCAAATCTTTAACAAAATCCTCATGTACAAAGTATAAAAGTAGTTCTTCAACAACAAAGGGATTAGAAAATATTTTTTTGTATCTTTTATCATTATCATTTGCCATAAATAAAATATATCAAAAAAGTTAAAGAAAATCAAAGGAAATGTTAAAATTAGCATAACACAGATTGTCGCGAATTACAGAGATTGGAATTTTATTAAATTTTTATCTAAAATTGTGAGTCTTTCATTTGTTTTTTTTAATTCTACGCTTAATCGGTTGTATTTATCTAAATTTAATCCGTTTTTTGTATAATTTTGATTTATTTATACGAATCTTTTCTCCATTCAATATCAATCATAAATACTATTATATTTTTATCGTCTATTTTATAGAATATTCTTACATCTCCTATTCTATAACACAGATTAATCAGATTGTCACAGATTACACGGATTAAATTCATTTAATTAGTTGATATTAAACTAATTAACTTTTAAATATTTTGACAAACTAAAAACTTTTGGGTATATATCGATATATTCCTTCAAATTCTCCCTTTAACTTTTTTACATTTTTACCAAAATATGGATTATTTTTTAAGATAGGATATACATAATCTTTAATTTTTGTATAAAATCGTTTAAATTGAGTTTTATTTATTTTTTCTTTGTAAAAATTAGTTTCGGCAATTTTAAAATTATTCAACAAATGTATATTTTCCTTTTTCTATATCATCTAGTCCTTTTTTTAATTCATTACTAAAAGAATATATTTCTTTCATCTCTTCATCCGAAACATAATTTTCATTTGTTAAATAATTTAATGTTGCATATTCAATAAAATTAGAAATACTCCTCATTTCTCCATCAGCTGCTTTTTTAAATAATTCATAAGTGGAATCTTCTAATTTTATAGTTATAGTTTTAGACATAAATATAACCTCTTTTATCATAAAAAATATTCATTTCTATTAAAAAAGTCAATTATTATTAATAAAATTTATTGCGATATTTAGTATTTAATTTTTTTCTAAATTTGCAATTTTCCCATCTATTTCTTCTAATTTTAAGGTTAATTCATCATATTCAGCTTTATTAAACCCATATTTTATATAAAGATTTGATTTATTTGAATTTACTCTATTTTTATATATCTTTTTGATAGAAAATTCTTTACCAGTTATCGCAAGATATATATAAGATAACATCATTGATGGAATAAAAGGAATAAAAAAAGTAAGAGGTTCTGTTGCATTCCACCCAAAAATTATATATATAACAAAAAAAATAAAATATAATAAAAGAGAAAAAATTACTGGTATCCATAAAATAACCCAAAATTTAGATTTTGATTCTTTATCAATAGAATTCTTTCGTTTTTGGCGATCATTCAATTCTTTTTCTACTTTTGGCTTTTCGTCTTTTAACTCTTGGAGTCTTTTAAGTTCTTCTTCGCGTTGGAGAATTTTAGCTTTAGCAAATCTAGTTATATCTGGTCGCATTTTTGTATCATCAATGCCACGATTTTTTAGTTTTGTTTCAATTGTGGTTATTTCGAGTTTTATATTCTCTAATTCCTTACCTGTTTCCCTGTATTGTTTCTCGTGCTCTTTGTAGTCTTTATTATCGCTATTACGGATTAATTGTAACAAATTTTCGGTTTTTTTTGATAGATTATACTCTTTATCTCTATATTCCTCAAGTTTTTCAAAGAGAGTTTGGGTATCTCTTTCTGTTTCTACCCCATCAAGAATGTCTTTTATATTTATTGGTTCGCTAAAACCTTCTGGGATATAAGTTTTTTCGCCTAAAGATTCGAGTTTGACTAAGTGATTAAAATCAATTACTTTATCAAAGCCATAGACTCCGATTTTTTCTTCTGCTTTTATTCTTGATATTGTTTTATGAATATGGTCAAAATGCGAGCGGATTATGTGTAAAAAAGTCCTTCTATCTGCTACAATGCCAGTTATATAAATGTAGATTTTTTTATCAACTATATCTGCTTTAACCAATGCTTCAGAGCCTTGATAAGCCAAAACAACTCCAGTCTGCCAATAAGTTTTGTCTTTTACAAAATTATTTATCCTAACTATAAATCTTGATATGACACTATCTGGCAAAAAATCGTAATGATACTGAAAATTTAGGCTATTTTTATAGTCCCACTTATTAACAACAAAAGATTCTTCTACCTGAAGTAATCTAGGTATCAAAAATTGTGTCTCATTAGTCCCATCCAGTGCAAAGCATAATTCAAACTTTTTCATCATATCTACTATAAAATAATGTTTGTTATCTGGGTATATTTTTGAGTCAAGTATCCGATTAAGCTCATTTATATCTAAAATACCTCTATTTTGAAATAAAACATTATCATTTTGTATATTATAAACAGCTTTTGTTACCCATTCTGGATTTAAAATATTCATATCCTTTAATCTATTGTCATCCTGATAGTTTAAAACCACTCCTAAGTCATGTAAGAATCCAATCAATGTTTTACAACTAATTTCGTAGATTTTCTTAGTATTACAGATATTTAAATATTCATCATAGGATATATAGTCTTTTTGGGTATTTTCGAGTATTTCTTTTACATCAAACCAATCTTTTATCCATTGTTCGTTTATGTGTGGAATATTTTTTACAACATCGTCTATATAATCTCTTAAAATATTTACACATTGATTAGTTTTACAAGAAACTCTTACAATGTGTTTAATTTGTTTGTATTTATTTTTTAAAAAACTTTCGTTTACATCAAAATGATGTTGGTCAATCTTATTTAACACAACTATAATTGGTGAGTCTTCTCCATAACTTGTAATCAATTTTAACCAGTATTCTATACGACCTTTGGTATCCTCTGATCTTGAGTCATGGACTAATATATAAACACTCCTCTTTGTCAAAAAAAATTGATGTGTAGAATGATACATCTCCTGCCCACCAAAATCCCAAACATTAAGCCTAGTGTTTTCGTTATTTATATTTATCGTCCATTTATCAATTTTTATACCATCGGTTTTATTTTCCTCTGGATTATATTTATCATATATTAACCTATTAATTACAGAAGTTTTCCCTGCTCCCCCATCACCAACCAATAAAACTTTTACCTCATTAATTTTTTTCTTTTCATAGTTTTCATAGGTAAAACAATAATTGAGTATTTCAAAAGGGTCTCTATATTTTTCAAGAATTTCATCTGGTATTGAAAAAGCATTATTTCTTAAATCTAAATATTCTAAATTTGTTAATTGTTTTATACTTTCTGGTAAATTGCTTAGTTGATTATCAAATAAATCTAATTTTTGTAAATTTGTTAAATTTCCAATATTTTCTGGTAAATTACTTAGTTGATTGTTGTACAAACATAATTCTTTTAAATTAGTCAAATTTCCAATGCTTTTTGGTAAATTACTTAGCTGATTGTTAGATAAATCTAATTGTTGTAAATTAGTTAATTTTTCAATATTTTCTGGTAAATTATTTAGTTGATTGTTAGATAAAAATAACACTTCTAAATTAGTTAAATTTTCTATACTTTTTGATAAGTTATTTAATTGATTGTTAGATAAATCTAATTGTTGTAAATTAGTTAATTTTTCAATATTTTCTGGTAAATTATTTAATTGATTGTTAGATAAATCTAATTGTTGCAAATATTTCATTTTTGAAATAGTTTCGCTAAATTTTCTTAGTTTTCTATTTCTAATCACAAGACCAATTATATTTCCATCTTTATCTATTGCATAGGATATAGGGTAATTATATAAATTCTCTATCTCTACAAGTTCCAATTCTTCCAACAACCCACCAATCTCTTTTTCTAGTTCATTAATTAAATATCTATCTCTTGCTAAATGTTTTATTATATAATTGAAATAATAATTAATTATTTTTAAAGGATTTTCTTTTTTTTCAAGAATTCTTTTTGGTATTGAAAGATTATTATTTCTTAAATCCAAATATTCTAAATTTATTAATTGTTTTATGTTTTCTGGTAACTCACTTAGTAGATTTCCATATAAATATAACCCTTTTAAATTATTTAATTTTTCAATACTTTCTGGCAAGTTTCTTAGTTGATTATTATTTAAATATATCTTTTTTAAATTAGTCAAATTTCCTATAGTTTCTGGTAAATTATTTAATTGATTAGCAAAGAAAAACAATTCTTGCAAATTAGTCAAATTTCCAATACTTTTTGGTAAATTAGTTAGTCGATTTTCTGACAAATCTAATTCAGGTAAATTAGTTAAATTTCCAATACTTTCTGGTAAATTTCTTAGTTGATTGTTATATAAAGATAATTGTTTTAAATTAGTTAATTTTCCTATACTTTCTGGTAAATTTCTTAGTTGATTGGCAAATAAAGAGAACTCTTGTAAATTAGTTAAATTTCCAATGCTTTCTGGTAGATTACTCAATTGATTATTATATAAATCTAATTGTTGTAAATTAGTTAATTTCCCAATACTTTCTGGTAAATTTCTTAGTTGATTATTTTGTAAATCTAATTGTTGTAAATTAGTTAAATTTCCAATACTTTCTGGTAAATTTGTTAATTGATTATCAGATAAATCCAATTCTTCTAAATATTTCATTTTTGAAATAGTTTCGCTAATTTTTTTTAATTTTCTATTTTTAATTACAAGACCAATTATATTTTCATCTTTATCTATTGTATATGATAGATTGTAATTATATAAATTTTCTATTTCTACAAGTCTAAACCTCCCCCCAATCTCCCTCTCCAATTCTTCAATTAAATATCTATCTCCCATAAGTTGCTCCTTTGGTTTTAAGCAGTGGATTAATTATATATTATTGTTTGGGTTTTTACAAATAGAAAGTTTGGGATATTATTGACAAATGTTTTTTTTATTATTATTCTATAATCAATGAGGAGAATTAAACATGGAAAGATATTTTTCATTAGAATATTGGATTGATGATGGATGGTATGTTGGAAGAATAAAAGAAGTTCCTGGCGTATTTAGTCAGGGAGAAACACTTGAAGAATTAGAAAATAATATAAGAGAAGTTTTTAGTTTAATACAAGAAGAAAACAAAATATATCCATCCCCATCATCAATTCATTATGAAAAAGAATTAAGGATTTCAATTTGAATAGGAATAATTTCATAAGAGAATTAATATCGAAAGGTTGTTATCTAAAAAGACATGGAGCTAACCATGACATTTATGAAAATATAAATACTAAAAAAGTTGCCCCCATACCACGGCATCCAGAGATAAAAGAAAGTCTTTGTAAAATAATTAAAAAACAATTGGGTATTCTTTAATTAAATGTGAGTGGAAACAAGGGGTATCTACCCCTTGTTTCCGTAGAAATGTTTTTTTACAATCTACGCCCATCCATATTATATTTATCCATAAATTCTTTTTTGTAGTCCAAAAAATTGTTTTGTAAGATAGCGTTTCTCATGTTAGTCATAAGTTTTTTCATAAAATAGATATTATGAAAACTCATCATTCTACAAGCAGTAATTTCATTTGCTTTAAATAAGTGCCTAATATATGATTTTGTGAAGTTTTTACATACATAACAGTCGCATTCTGGGTCAAGTGATTTAGAATCATATTTGTATTTCTCATTTCTAATATTTATTCTACCAAAAGTTGTTAAGCCTAAAGCATTCCTTGCTACACGAGTTGGGAAAACGCAGTCAAACATATCAATGCCATTCTCAACGCCTGTAAATAAATCCTCAGGTGTTCCAACGCCCATTAGATAACGAGCCTTATTTTCTGGCAAAAGAGGTGCTGTAAAAGATAGAATGTCAGTAAAGACTTCTTTTGACTCACCAACAGAAAGCCCACCGATTGCAAAACCATCAAAATCAATTGCAGTAATTTCAGCAACACTTTGGGCTCGTAAATCTTTAAAAAAATTACCTTGGATAATACCAAAAATATTTTGCTTTTCTTTGTTTGCAAATTTGTCAAAATATTCTTTTGATTGCAAAGCCCAACGAGTGGTTGTATCCAAAGCTTTACTAGCTTCTTTATGGTCAGTTTTTGGAGGTGTGCAGTGGTCTAAAACCATCATTATATCAGAACCAATTATAGTTTGTACTTTTACAACATCTTCTGGGGTCAAAAAATGTTTGCTACCGTCAATGTGAGAGTTAAACTCAAGCCCATCTTTTTTTATCTTAGAAAGACTACTTAACGAAAAAATTTGAAACCCGCCAGAGTCAGTTAGAATATTTTTGTCCCACCCAGAGAAAGAATGAAGCCCGCCGAGTTTTTCTATGACATCCATTCCGGGTCGTAAATAAAGATGGTAAGCATTTGATAAAATTATTTGGACATCCATTTGATTGAGTTCATAAGGTAAGAATGTTTTAACAGTTCCGTTTGTCCCTACTGGCATAAAAACAGGTGTCTCTACTTCCCCATGAAATAACTTTAAAACGCCTGCTCTTGCATTAGTTTGCGAATCTTTTTTTATTAATGTAAACAAAGTTTTCTCTCTTAATTTTAATGTTTGTTAGAATTTAATTGTATAACAAAAAGTTTTTTATTTGTCAAAAAAATCCTTATTTTTATCTTGACATATTGTATTATTATAATTATACTTGTATTAGTAAAGTAGTACAAGTGATAAAAAAAATATTTTGCAATTTATTTAGTTATTTGATAAGATAAATCCAAATTATAATGACAATAGTACAGATTGTCATTATAAGATTATATGCCTAAAAAAACGAGTTCTTTTTCGAGTTTTTTAGCCTATATACCTGAAATTTTTTTTATAACTTGTTTACTTAAAATGACTTAGATAAGAAATTATTATTGAATTTAAGACAAAACTGAAACATTTCAGTATATAATTTGATTTTAAGGTAAAATAGATGAATTTAATAAATTTTTTAAAAATTGCTTTTCGTAATCTTGGAAGGCATAAGATTAAAACTATTCTTACTGTCCTTGCAATATCTATCTCTGTTATGCTTTATATTTTTGTTGATGGATATGCAAAAGGTGTAAGTTTTGAAACAATTAGAAATTTAATCAATTATGAAACTGGTGTTGCAAAAATTTATTCAAAAAAATTCTACGAAAAAAAGGATGATTTACCTTTATACGAAAATTTTGGTAATTATGATGATATTCTAAAAAAACTTGAGTCTAAAAATTTTGTTGGGTCTCCAAGAGTTGTTTTTAAAGGCTCATTAATTAACAATAATGAAGAATTTCCCTTTGTTTTTGTTGGGGTAAATCCAGAAATAGAAAAAAAAGTTTTAAAATATCACAATTATATAAAAGAAGGGACTTTTATAGAAAATGGCAAGTATAATATAGTCTTAGGTTATACTGGAGCAAAAAAATTGGATGTTAATGTTGGTGACACTGTTTACTTATCTACTGTGATTGATAAAAAAGATGATGTTGGCAATGTTAAGCACATAAATCAATTAATTTCTTTGAAAGTTTGTGGACTTATAAAATCTAATGATTTTGTTATTAATAGTTATATGGGATTTTTACCATTAGATATTTTACAAGATGATACAGGTTTACTGCTTGAAGAAAAAATAACCGAAATTGTAATAAGAAAAAAAGATGCTAAAGAAAGTGACTGGATAACCAAAGAAGAAAGTGTTTCTAATATAAAAAACATTCTTGGTAAGTCAGTGAGAGATGATTTAGTTTTAATTAGTTATGAAGAAGATGCTAAAGAAGCGTCTGCAATTAATAATGCAAATAATACTTTTTATAATGTTGTTGTGTTATTTTTGTCTTTACTTGCTATATTTGGGATTTCAAATACTATTTTAATCGCAACTATGCAAAGAACAACAGAAATTGGGATGCTTAGAGCATTAGGTTTAATAGAAAAAGATATTTTAATATTATTTGGTATGGAAGCAGGATTAATTGGCTTTATAGGTTCTTTAATAGGAATATTTTTTGGAATATTAATTAATATTTATATGGTAAACTATGGTTTTGATTTTTCTTATATATTAGAACAAGGTAATTTTGATAATATAAGAACAGTGATTTTTAAATCTATGTGGAATTTTCCTAATATCATTTTAGCAGGAATTGTTGCTTCTTTAATAAGTAGTTTGGTTGCAATACCCCCAACAATTAGAGCTTTAAAAACTTCTATCATAGATGCACTAAATTTTGATTAAAGATTATTTAAAGGAATGACTATGACTGAATTAATTAAAATTGCCATAAGAAATATTTTTAGAAATAAAAGAAGAAGCCTATTTTGTATTGCAGCTATATTTGTCGCTGTTTCTTTTATTGTCTTTATTAAAGGTATGACAGAAGGAATGTACGGCAATTTTGAAACAATAATTAAAAATTTTGAAGTTGGAGATATTGCTATATATCACAAAGATTTTGAGAAAAAAAAGGTCTTATTGCCTTTACAATACCCAATCGAGTTTGAAAACAAAAATTTGACTGATATAATAGAAGATATAAAAAAAATAGATGGTGTTAGTGATGTTTTTCCTCGCATTTTAACACATTCATCTGTTACAAATAATTTTGTAAAACATATAATTATTTGGGGTATAGACTTTGAAAATGAAACTAAAAATAAGAATTTTAATTTAAAAACAAAATCTAATGGTTTAATTGAAGGAAATATTCCAGATTCTAATAAAAATGAATGTTTAATTGGCGTTAGGCTTGCAAAAAAGATGAATCTGAAAATTGGTGACAAAATAATATCCAAAATTATTTCAAGTCAGTTTTCTGATAAATTTTTTGAACTTAAAATCACTGGAATATTTGATTTTGATTGTGGGCATATTGATTCAAACTATATAATTATGCCTTTTAGTAGATTACAAAAAATTGGAGTTTTGTTAAATAAAACTCAAACATTGTATATTTTTACAAAAAACCCCAAAAATTCGTATAAAATAAAAGAAATAGTTCAAAAACTAATAAATAATCCTAATATTATAGTAAGAAATTGGGAAGAAAGTCCAGAGTATCTAGCTAATGTGAAAACTAATAGGATTCTTATGCAAATTATATATATTGTTTTCATTGTTATTGCTTCTCTACTTATAATAAATACTGTTTTAATGGCTATTTACGAAAGGATAAGAGAAATTGGAATTATTGGCTCTCTTGGAATGACATCTAAAGAAATTGTATTTTTGTTCTTTTTTGAAGGATTGGTATTGAGTTTAATTGGTGGTTTTTTGGGTATGCTTATAGGTGGAATATCTACTTTTGTTCTTTCTTTTTTTCCAGTTGATCTTGAAAAAATGATTGGCGGGGTTTCATTTGCAAGCAATACTATTTTTGTTAAATTCAGCCCAATTGATATACTTTATAGTGGGTTTTATTCAATTCTTATTTCAACTTTATGTATAATTTTACCTTCGTTGAAGGTTGCTTTTATAAATCCAATAAATTGCCTTAGAAAATAAATTTTAGTAATAAGAAAGGAAAAAAAATTATGAAAAAATTATTCACAGTTTTTTTAATGCTTAGTTTTTTATCAATGTATTTTTATGGACAAGACGCTGTTTCTATTGTTAGGAAAGTAGATAGAAACGAAATTTATGACTCAATAAAATATGAAGGGGAAATGATAATCGAACTTTCTGGCAAAAAATATGTTAAAACATTCTATTCTTACTCAAAGGGTACAAAAAACTTTTTTGCAGAGTTTATCAATCAAGACGATGCTGGAACAAAGTATCTAAAAAAAGATGGAAACCTTTATGTTTATTCTCCAGACACAGAGGAAGTTATTCCAATTACTGGTCACATGCTAAAAGAATCAATGATGGGATCAGACATGAGTTATGAAGACACAATTAGCAATGACACACTTGAGAGTCGATATACACCTACAATTGTTGAAGAAACTAAAATGGATGGTAAAGATGTATGGGTTTTAGAATTAATCGCAAAGAAAAAGACAGAGTCATATCCAAAACAAAAAATGTGGGTTACAAAAGATACTTTTAATGCAATTAAAGTTGAATTATTCGCTTTGTCTGGTGCAAAATTAAAAGAACAAACTGTAACAGAAGTTAAAAAAATTGGCGAAAGATATTTTCCAACCATAGTTATTATGAAAGATTTGTTAAGAAAAAATTCTCAAACAACTTTTAAGATGAATAAAATTGAAATTGATGTTAATATCCCAGAAAATACATTTAGTTTAAGAAATCTTGAGAAATAATACTACCACAATAATACAATCTATTTCATTATAACATCAAGTGTTATCCCCCTTTATACCAAAGGGGGATTTTTTTTCTATCTTTATTTGTTGTTATTTTTTTAAATTTTATGGGAAATTTAACTAAGAGAGATATAATATAATAAATTAGTTCAATTTAATTGTTACTTAATAAATTTATATTTTTACTTAGGAGAAAAAATGTCTTTATCTAATTTAAAGAAATTCTATTTATTTTTAATATCTTCTTTTATGTTGATATTTATGTTTGTTGGATGTCAAATTCCAACTGAAACAACATCTTCTACTACCACCACCACTACAATTAAGGAGGTAGTAACGACTACAACAACTACCGTATTTTTACCTCCAGCAAACATAACTGTAACTCAAGGTTCTTTTATAGACAAAGTTCAGATCGCTTGGACTGGCGTTACTAGTGCAGAAAAATATTATATTTATAGATCTGATTCCCAAGATGCTGCTTATTCTGAAATAGGAAATGTGACAACAACTTCTTTTTTTGATACAAATGCAACTAAAGGAATTACTTATTATTACAAAGTTAAATCTTATTCTACAACACAAGGTTTTAGCGGAGAATCACAAATCTATACAGGTTATATAAAAAATGATACAGGTATAACAACTTATGAAATTTCGGCAGAGATTGATGGGGTAAAATATACTGCAAGTTATTTTTATTCAAACAATTTTCCATCTTCGGACTATGCAAAAAATTATTATAATACATTAAAAGGTACTTATGAAGGACCTTTTGGTGGTAGTACAAATTATTTAAATAATGTCGCTTTGAGAGAATATGAAGTTAAAGCATCATTTACTAAAGATGTTACATCTGACGGATATATAATTGTTGATATGCGTCTTGATACTAAAACTATTAATTTTAGTGTTTACAAAAATCCAGATGATAAAATAAATGGTTTTAATGTTTTTGGAATTATAAGTTTAAGCCCTTCTGTTTTACTACCATCTTTATCTAAAGGAGATGATTTTAATTATGTTTATGCAAATGAAATATCTGGAATAAAAACTGCTGGCAATACAGCATCTAATGTAAAAATAAAGAATATAAAAATATCATCAAAAACTCTTTTTAGTAAAGATGATAGTTCTTCTATTTATGTATCATCTAACATAACATCTGATCTTTTAACATCTATAAAAAAAGAAATTAAGTTCTATTTCTATAAAGGTATGGGTTGGAATAGTGGAAGCTCTATGGATAAAAACATAACAGACTTGTATATTAATAATCAAAAAGTACAAGGAACTTGGGATATAGAAGGCAAAGTTTTAAGTTATATACCAACTGTAGATTTTCCTAAAAATTCTAAGATCGTTATAGATTTACCTGATACACATAAGGGAACAGATGGTAGCAAATGTACCCCTTATTTTTATTATATGATTACAGGAGATTCTACACTATCAACTCCATCTCTTACTGTTAGTAAAAATAAATACATGGATTGTATTTATATATCTTTTAATAATAGTGACGAGTTTGCAAATACTAAATATATAATTGAAAGAGCCGATACCGAAAATGGTAATTTTACAAAGGTATCAGAAAATACATCTAATTCTTTTTATCAAGATAAATCAACAGAAAAAGGCAAAACTTATTATTATAGAGGTAAAATTGTAAATACTCAAACGAATGAAGAGAGTAATTATTCTACTGTACAAAAGGGTAGTCTTGCAAATCCAACTTTGTCAAATCTCGGTGTATGGATTGCAGGTTCTATGAGTTTATCAGAGGAAGATGGACAATCTTTATGGTACGAATTTGATGTTACTGAAGGTAAATATTATAATATTTATTTAGACAATGTAAAAGAAGGCTCTGGTACTACTGCTAATGTTAGTTTGACTCCTTATTATTACACAGGAATTTATTATGATATGTTATCAGCTTCTATCTATAAAGGATACAAAACACCAACTACTGTCAATGCAAAATCATCAAAAATATTTGTTAATATTTCTCCTTATTATAATACAGGCAAAACTTTTGCAATAAAAATTGAAGAAAATAATCCATTAGCAGAGCCAACGAATGTTTCTGCAACTAAGGGAACTTATGATGATAAAGTTGTCATAACTTGGGATAGTGTGTCTAATGCTACCAAATATTTAGTTTATAGAGGTAGTTTTATGTCTTATGACTATATTGGAGAAACAACTGCTACAACTTATACAGATAATAGTTCTATGATTCCTTTATCTCAAGTCGCTTATAGTGTTATAGCTGTATCTGATACAGGAAGGTATAGTGCAATGAGCATTTCATCTTATGGGTATAAAAAAATTCTTACATCTGAAGAGGTAACAATTGCAAGTACTGGAATAAGTCAAAGCATAGATTTTGGAACAACAAAAGGCTATAATGTATTTGTTTTTAATGGAGAGGCTAACAAATCATATAAAATTAGCTGGGATGGCAATGGTGCATTCTCTTCTTCTGCTATTTTTACAACTATATCAGCATATAAACAACCTCAAGATGCTACATCTGCATATTTTTCTGTGACTCATTATCCTACTTCTACTTATACAGGAAAAGAACAAACTATAACAGTTACTGCATCAGAAAAAGTTTATATTATTATTGCAGTACATCCTTTTTATTTTAAAGATTTTAACTACCTCGGCGGAGACTTTACAGTAAAAGTTACTGGACAATAAATAAATTGGTGGAATAAATCCCACAGTTGAATACAATTATTATAACAAATAGTCTTATCCACCCTTTGAATAAAGGGTGGATTTTTTTCTGTTTTTAATAATAAATTAATATTTGTCGTATTTATTGACCCATGGATTTAATTTATTAGTCCAGTCAATTCCTAATAATTTTGCAAGATGAACAGTCGATGCTCTAAGTCTATTTGAGAAAGTCGTAGGGGCTAAAACTCCAAGTTTTAATATAAAATTATCATTTACTCTTAAAGCTTGAAAAGTATAGTAATAAAATCCTTTTTTCTCTTTATCATAAAAGAAAAAACTATAAATTTTATATTCTTCACTATTATTTATTGTCAGTAAACCTACTGTTATTGGCTCTATACAAGTATTTACCATTACAAAATTATCGGCTTCATTATATATTTCACTTCTAAAAGTCAATGTACCAAGTTTATTATCTTTTTGTAAAAACATATTGGATACTTTTGGTAAAATCTGATTGTAATTTATATCAGGATAAGAAGTTTCAGATAGTGACTCAACTCTATAACACTTTTTTATTAATTCTTCTACTTTTCCTGCTCTTCTCGAATAATAGACCATTCCTTTTAATTTTGAATAAGAAGTTAGCGTGTTATAAAATTGTAATTTTGATTGGTCTGTAAGTTCAAATGGAATAAATACTTTTTCATCAGTTACTACTTCATAGATAGAAAAATCTTCGTTATTATATTTAGTTTGTGGGATTGGAATGTTTTCATCAGTGTTTTCTTTTTTTGCATTAAATTTAACATACATTCTTGATATAAGTTCCCCATTATCCAATTTGCTTATATCTTCTTTTGAAAAAAATGTTGATATATTTATTTCTTCAACTGAATATAGACTAACAGAAATAAAAATTACCAGAAAAATAAAAAAAAGTTTATTCATATACATATCCTATTTAAATAAAAATAGTATAATAGTATATAAATATAAGTCAAAATTATTTAACATTATTTTACAGATTATTAGGTGGTGCAGTAATTACGAGCAATTGCTGCACCAGTTATTTTAATTTCTATTAAAAAATTAATAAGAAATTGGTAATTGCATTACACCCATAGGATTTAATAAATCAGACCTTCTTTGGTAATTTTTGTAAGGAACATAGTTATAAGTATAATTACTTGTGTTAGTTAAACCACCTGTTGATGTTCCCATATATACTTCAAGATGTAACATATATGATCGTTCTGCGGAAGTATTTCTGATTATGGTACCTATAACTTGTGCTTTTGCTACTCTTGCACCAGCTCTTAATGATGAAGATATTTCTGTATATCTTGCTATTGTACCATCATCATTTTTAACTTCTAACGCATAAGTACCAGCATAAAATAAATAGTAATTTAGTACTGTACCTGATGTCATAGCAATTACTTGAGTACCAGGTCCATTTACAGGCACTAAGTCTGCACCAGCATGTGCTCTTGCTCCACCATCTCTTGATGCACCAAAATATCTTGAAGCTCCATTAGGGTCCAATACATTGCCACCTTTAACAGGAAAAACCCAGCTTGATTTTCTTGCAGCCCAAAAATCTGTTGTTGTTTTTCCGATTATATATTGCCATGTTGTAGGACCTACAATGCCATCCGCACCCAATCCATTTGAACTTTGAAATGATTTTACAGCAGTTGTTGTACCAGAGCCAAAAGCTCCATCAACTGTTAAAGAATATCCAAATTTATTTTTCAATAAATCTTGCACTGCTTTTACAGCCTCTCCACTACTACCAGACTGAACTTGAACTATAAGTTTTGTCCATGTTGCAGAACCAACAATTCCATCAGCAGTTAAACCATTTGCACTTTGAAATGATTTTACAACAGTTGCTGTACCAGAACCAAAAGCCCCGTCAACTGTGATTGAATAACCTCTATGTTTTAAAAAGTATTGAATTGCTTTAGTATTTAATGAATTATCACCAGTTTGTACAACAGGCCAGCTTGGTGCTGCATCGCTATTTGGATTATCAATTGTAACGCTTGTTTCGTCATTTACATCATTAGTTCCAATATTAGGGTTTGAACAACCAAAAACAAAAAATAAAATCACGAATAGGTTAATAAAAAAAATATTACTTTTAAAATTCATTGAAATTCTCCTTAGATTTTTTAATTACTTTAATTTAGAAAAACATTTTCATTTGATACAAATTATTTTAGCCTCCTTTCTATAAAGTTTATAAAAATGTTGTTTATATAACTATTATATCTAAAAATAATATAAATTCAACAAAAATCTCATAAAAAATATATTTTATAAAATTTTTATGTATGTTTTTAGAATATCATGTCTATTTTGATAAAACTGAAGATATTAAGGGTAAAAGAAATTTGTTAATACTATTTTTGCAAAAAATAAAAATTGTAATTTATCACATAGATTTTAAATATTCCAATTGACTTTTTATCAAATTTCTACTAAAAATTGGTAGGTGGGTTTTATGGTTAATGAATTAAATTTTTGTCTTATTCTATCAAGCCAAAATACAACAAAAGCAGTATCAAATCTTCTATTAAATATGGGTATAACTTGTTATGCAGTTGATACCCCAGAGAATGCTTTGGATTCTATTAAAAATATTAAAACTACATTTATTTTTATAGACTTAGACTTTGCTAATAATGTAAGTTTTGAATTTCTTGATAAATTAAAGACTTTGGAAGATTATACATCTATTTATATAATTGGAACTTCGTTTAATTCCACAGAAAAATTTATTAAACAATTTCAACTGTATAATCTTGCGGGTTTTATCTTAAAACCAATATCTATGGATATTCTAAAAACAAAAATTCAAAACCTTATAAATAAATTTAAAGACCATTTTCCAGAAAGAAAACATATAAGAGTAAGACCTCTTGATGATGAGCTAATGCGAATTAGCTTTCAATTAAAAAATAACAAACTAATTACTGCAAAAGTAATCGATATTTCTTTGGGTGGGCTTGCAGCTGAGCTTTATACAAATTATGAGTCTCCTGAGTTGGAAGATGAAAGCGTTATAAATAATATAATTTTTGAGGCTGGCAATAAAGAAATAGATGTTGATGCAAAAATAATCCATAAGAAACTAAGGTTTTTTACAGTAAAATTTACAAGTTTTCATCATAATTCTTATGATAGCTTAATAAAATATATAATGAAAAAGTTAAATGAATAATTTAGGGGTAATATGAAACAAGAAAATTTAGCCAGAAAAGGTAATAGAGAAAACCTTCCAGCATTAAGAGTTATTGCCGGTAAAATTAAAGGTAGAAAAATAGAATGTCCACCCGGTATAATTAGACCAATGACTGCTAAAGTCAGAGCCGCTTTATTTAATATAATGGGTGATTGTACTGGTATGAAAATGCTTGATCTATTTTGTGGGTCTGGTTCTATAAGTATAGAAGCATTCTCAAGAGGAATGGAAAGTTCTGATTTGGTAGACTTTGATAGAGACAAAAAAGAAATTACAGAAAAAAACCTTGCCCACGCTGGTTTTACAAATGGAAAATTTCATTATTCGGATGCGATTTCTTTTTGTGAGAGGACAACTGAAAAATATGATTTTATTATGATCGACCCTCCTTACATCTGGGACAAAAAAGAAGAGTTGATTGAAATCATATCAAAAAGAAATTTATTAAAAGATGATGGAGTTTTAGTAATGCAACTCCCAAGAAAGTACAAAATAAGCGAAGAAATAGGCGATCTTTATATGTACGATTTTAGAGCTTATGGGTTGAATACCCTACTATTTTATGGAAAAAAAGAGGAATAACAAACCTGACAGGTTTTTGAAACCTGTCAGGTCTAATATAAATAATATATTTTAAAAGCCTATTTTATATTTATTATTTTTATTCCTAAATCTTTACAAATCTTTCTACCTGTAAAAGTGTTTATTTCATTATGTCTTGGCAATGTTGAGCTAAGATTGGTATTTGGATTGTAAATTATTGTATGATTTTTTCCTTCTCTTTCTACAATACAACCATTCTTAAACAAATATTTTAAAAGTTGTTCTCTTTTCATTTTTATATAGCAATAATCCTTTCAAAATATTCTTTTTTATCATATTCATTTAAATTATGTTTCAAATTTGATTCTAATATCAACTGAATTGCCTCTTTTAGATTTTCGGTTACCTCATCTAATGTTTTTCCTTGAGAGTTTACTCCAGGAATTTCCTTTACAAATCCAGCAAACCATTCATCTTGCTTTATAATAACCGCTGTATAGTTCATTAAATTTCTCCATTTATTTATATAGTGAACAGTTTTTAGTTTGTCAGAAACTATAAAAGTTAATTACTTTAACATCAAGTAATTAGATAAATTCAATCTGTGACAATCTAAAAAATCTATGTTATATATAAAATGTATTTAAATATTGTGAAAAAATCAAGAAAAAAATTAAATTATTTTTTCATTAATTCATTCCCTTATAGCAATTGCTGGGTTTAGTCTTAATGCCCTAACCGCTGGTATGACACCAGCGATAAATGAAATAAAAATACCTATAAAAACAAATAAAATCACATCTTCTATTCTTAATAATGGATAAATGATAGATTTCATAGGTACTGGCATTCCATTTGTTACACTTTCGCCAATATTTACTCCATATTTTTGAAAAAATAATGCTATTGGAGTACCAATTGCAGCACCGATTAGACTACCTATTATCCCAATGGTAAGAGATTCAAAAATAAAAGTAAGAGCAACAAATTTTGCTTTAAGTCCAATCGCTTGCAAAACACCTATTTCTTTAGTTCGTTCTAAGACAGTCATCATCATAGTATTTGCTATTGCCACAGTTGCAATTAACAGAAAAAAAGTAAAAATTAATGGGACTATAAAACCAATCACTTTAAAAATACTCTGAAAAAAACCTATTTCATTTACACCAAAAACATCAAGCGAATTTTCTTTAATAAACTGATTCTTTAAGAGTTTTGCTTTAATTTCTTTAATATCATTAAAATTATTCAAAACACAAATTACTTTTTGTGGATTATCACGATTTTTCAGCATTTTATAAGCATTTTCAAGTCTTATGTAGAATATTCTGTTAGCTTGATTTGTCTTAAAATCTGCAATACCCATAATTTTAAACTTGCCTCCAGTAAAAGCACCGTGCACATCCCTACTCAAAAATGTAATCACTTCTCCAACTTTAACATTTAATTCTTTTGCTATCTCAAGCCCAATAATTATTTCTTTTTCTACGCTTGCAAAATAAGAACCTAAAACAATACTATCTTCTAATTTAAGAGTTTCTTTTTCTGCAATTTCGTCAAAAGCATAGCCTCGTGAAGTGTAAGACTTGTCATTTTTAATAAAAAGACCACTAACATTAATTCTTGGAGTTGCAATTTTTATTTCTTTATATTGTATTAAAATAGAAATAAGAGTATCTAAATTTTCTATATTTTCATCCAAAGGATTCATTCTTTCTTTTTTGGTAAAAGATTTTTTTTGGATAACAATGTGTCCTGATTCTCTAACAGAAAGTGAAATAATATCGTTTACTACCCCACTAAAATAAGCATTTCCTATGATTAGAATAGCTACAGCAAAAAAAATCGCAAATAAAGTTAAAAATGTTCGTCTTTTGTTTCGTGTTAAATTTTTTATAGAATAATTAACTAAATAGTACATTATTTGTTACCTCTTAAGATTAACGCTATATTTAATTTTGTTGCTTTTATAGAAGGATATAAAGTTGCCAAAGCAGATGTTATCATACCAATTATTACAGCAAGTGGGAAAAAATACCAATCAATATATCCATAAATTTTACTTGGAGCATTTGAAATTAAATCTGAGTTAGAAATATTTATACCAAAATTTGATAAAATTGTTATAGGTAGAATGCTAATTACTATTGCAAAAACACCTCCTATAAATCCAATAATCATTCCTTCAAAAAGAAAAACTAAAATAATTTTTCTATCTTTCATTCCAATTGCAGCAAGTGTCCCAATCTCTTTAGTTCGTTCAAAAACAGCCATAAGCATAGTATTTGTAATACCAGCAATTGCAAGAATCAGTAAAAAAATAATTATCAATTGCTGTGCTTTTTGTCTTATCCCAAAAAATGTAAGTAAATCTGAAATTTGCTCTGTAAAAGTGTAAATTTGAAGGTTATTATCAAGATTTTGGGCTATTTTGGCTTTTATTGCTTGTAATTCTTTTTCGTTCGTGTTATGGTAAAAAATATTTATTTCTGACACATCGCCTTCCGTATCACCAAGAGATATAGCATCCTCTATTTTCATTATTACAGAGAATGCGTCGATTTCTGGATTTTCTGTATTTACAACACCAATTATTTTGTAAACTAACGCATTATGTACATTATTTTTTGTTCTTGTGTATAAAGAAATTTCATCACCAATATTTAACTCCAAATCAGACAAAAGAGTTTTACCGACAAGACAAGTGTAAGGCTCTTCTTTTAATTGTGTAAGAATTTCTTTTTTATTGTTATCTGGCGTAAAAATTCCATTCAAAACCTTAAAAACTCCAATATCATTTGTTAAATCAAGCCCAGTAACATTACACATAGTTTCATTTATACTGATTATAAGTCTAGCTCTGTATTTTAGCCTTTTTGCTACTTTTAAGTTTGGATTTTCTTTTTTGAGTTGTTTTATCGTAGAATCTGGGTTTACAATCAAGTTTTCTAAAGGAATCTCGTTTCTATCTATAAAATACTCTTTATTATAAATTTTAATTGCTGGTGTTGTTGTATCAAACAAATTACGAATTGTTGTCTTTTCTATCCCATTTATGATAGTTGTAGAAAGTAAAAATGCCAAAATGCCGATAGTAATAGCCAAAAATGTTAAAAAAGTTCGTTTTTTATTCCTTAGCACATTTCTATAAGAAAGTTTAATTAAACTAATCATTTTCTTTCATCCTTAACAATATTTCCGTCTTCGAGAGTAACTAACCTTTTGGCAAATGACATAATTTTTGGGTCGTGTGTAGAAAAAACAAAAGTTGTTTTTAAAGACTCATTCATATGTCTCATTAAGTCTAATATTTCGCCAGCAGTTTTTGAGTCAAGGTTTGCAGTAGGTTCATCTGCTAAAATAATTATCGGTTTTTTAACCAAAGCCCTTGCAATAGCAACTCGTTGTTGTTGTCCACCAGACATATGAGTTGGGAGTCTGTCTTTTAATTGTTCTATACCGACTTTTCTTAAGATTTCTCTAACCATATCTTCTCGTTGTTTTTTGTTTTTGATATTCTCAAGTAACAGTGGAAACTCGACATTTTCATAGGCACTCAAAACAGGTATCAAATTAAAACTCTGGAAAATAAAGCCAATCTTTTGGTTTCTTAAGTCTGCAAGCGTATTTTTATTATAATTGTTTATTAGTTCTTTTTCGATGTAAATATTTCCTTTTTCTGGTTTGTCAAGGCATCCTAATAAATTCAAAATCGTTGTTTTACCAGAGCCTGATGGTCCAACAAATGCAACCATGTCTTCGCTTTCGATTTCAAAATTAATATTTTTTAAAACAGGTATTTGAATTTCGTTTATGTGATAAGATTTTGTTACATTTTCAAATTTTGCTATAACTGCCATTTTTTCCTCTTTAATTTAGGTAAATTTACAAACTGCAAAAATTATACTATTAAATCTATTTGTATTCAAGAGAAACTTTAATGAATTAAAAAATCTTGTTTTATAAAAATATATGATTGGTTTTTTTGATAATGATGGAATGAAATTTCTCACAAAGGCACGAAGAACACAAAGGGTAGAATATTTCTTACTCTGTGTCTTTACGTCCTCTGTGAGAGCGTTCTTTTTTTAAACTATTTTCTCTTGTAATTTTTGATTTCTTCTCTTATGATAGAAACCAAATCTTTAATACTAACTCTTCTTTGTTCCATTGAGTCTCTAAATCTTAATGTTACAGTGTCGTCATCTTTTGTTTGATAATCGATTGTTACCCCAAAAGGAGTCCCAATTTCATCCTGTCTTGCGTATCTTTTACCAATAGAGCCAGATTCATCATAGAATGTTGTATAAAATTCTCTTAACTCAGACTCGATTTTTTCTGCGATGTCAGGAAGTCCATCTTTTTTAACAAGTGGTAAAATAGCAACTTTAATAGGAGCTATTTTTGGATGGAAATGTAGTACGACTCTTGACTCACCATTTTCTTTAACTTCTTCATCATAAGCATCGAGTAAGAATGCTAAAGTCGCTCTATCAGCCCCTGCTGCTGGCTCTATTACATAAGGTAAATATTTTTCTTTTGTTTGGTCATCAAAATAACTCAAGTCTTTACCACTATGTTCTTGGTGTGTCTTTAGATCAAAATCTGTTCTATTTGCAATGCCTTCAAGTTCGTCCCAGCCCCATGGGTAGAGGTATTCCACATCTGCACAACCTTTTGCATAGTGAGCTAGTTCGTTTTTAGCATGTTCTCTTATCCTAATGTTTTCTTCTTTAATACCAAATTGGCTATACCATTTTCGTCTTTCTTCAACCCAATATTTATACCATTGTTCATCTTCGCCAGGTTTTACAAAAAATTCCATTTCCATTTGTTCGAATTCACGAGTTCTAAAAGTAAAATTACCCGGTGTTATTTCATTTCTAAAAGATTTACCAACTTGAGCAATACCAAAAGGAGGTTTCATCCTCGAAGATGTTTGAACATTCTTAAAATTTACAAAAATCCCCTGTGCAGTCTCTGGTCTCATATAAACAACAGCAGACGAATCTTCAACTGGTCCCATAAAAGTTTTAAACATGAGGTTGAAATTTCTTGCCTCAGTTAGCTCTCCATTACATTCAGGACAATGTTTTGGGTCTGTAAGTTTATCTTGTCTCCATCTTTTTTTACATTCTTTACAGTCAACAAGAGGATCAGTAAAATTTTTTAGGTGTCCAGATGCTTCCCAAACTTTTGGTGACATCAAAATTGCACAATCAACGCCAACTATATCATTTCTACGGTGAACCATTGCTTCCCACCATGCGTTTTTTACATTTCTTTTTAATTCAACACCAATAGGGCCATAGTCCCAGCAAGAGTTTAACCCACCATAGACTTCTGATGATTGAAAAACAAATCCTCTTCTTTTTGCTAAAGAAACTATTTTATCCATTAAATTATTTTCATTCTCTTTTTCTTTTGCCATTCATATTCTCCAATTTGATAATTTGTAACAATATACCAAAAGAAATTCATTTTGTCACAAAATTTTGTTATTTGATTAGAAAAATTATTCCCTAATTTTTTTTATTATAGCAATATTTTACTATTTTCACAATAAGAATACCCCAAAATATAACCTATTTAATTATGACAATTGGTATTACGCCCCTATAAATGAAACAAAAACTAACTCTTCTGACAAATTACTCAGTTTTAATCTTACTGAAAAATTTTAACACAAATTTTCTTTTTTATTATATTTATTTCATGTTATCTATTATTTTTCGGGCTATAATTTAATAGTTAAAACAGAAAAGCCTGCATCCCTGATAGCTGGAAAATTGTTTTTAGGATTAAGATTTTTTAATTATTTTATTGTAAATACATAGACATATTTATAAATTTAAATTATAATTTGCTTTCTTATAAAAATGTTATATACTTTATATGGAGGAATAACTAAAATGATTGACAGAAAAGTTTATGGTATAGGTAAAATGATAATTGAAAATATTCACAAATCCACACCTATTTTATTACCATCATTACATTTTATGGTTTTTCAATATGACGATGGTTTTGAAGCTTATTGCCTTGAACTTAATTTATCCTCATTTGGGAGTGAAGATAAAATTGCAGTAAACGATTTATCTTTACAAATTTCAGATTTTATTGAAAATATTTTTAGTAAAGGTGAAAAAGCCAAAGACATTTTATTAAATGTTGTTTCTGATACGACAAACTCGGAGTACTGGGCTGAGTATAGAAAAATTAGTTTCTCTTTAGGTTTATCTGGAGTAAGTACAGATATAACAACAAAACTAATTGAGCAAATGAGAGAATTAAAAAATACAATTTCTTATTATGAATCTTTATTAGAATTAGCAAAAATAGTTAGTAAAAAACAAAAAGATTCTCCTGAAAATCAAAATTGTTTTATAGCAAAACCAATAAATTATGAATTATTAAAAAAATCAGCATGAATTCTATAATTTATAACGCAGAATGTTTTTTTAATCTTATCAACAGCAAAGATATACTTGAATCTAAGGTTATTCTGCCTCCAGCAAAGATAGGAGAAACTAAAAAGACAATAGAATTAAGTACTCATCATAATGGATTAGCTTTTTTCGACATTATCTATCCAGAAAAGTATATACGTTTTACAGTGGCAGTTGAAATGTTTTTAAAAAAATATGGGATAGATAAATCCTTATTAGATATTTGTTTAATAAAACCAAATTCATAACATAACGCCATACTTGGCTTATTTATACAGCCCAAAAAATGACAGACAACAAAGCGTATGACTTCATTCACTATCGCTTATTACGCCATAAAGAGGATATTTTCGTCGATTTTCGGTGATTATTATAGATTTTGATTAAGTATGTAAGTTTTACTGTGATATACGCCGAAAACATCTCATACACTCTGAACGTTATTCGCATCTTTTATGATTTTAACTAATATTAATTATTGCTAAAAAAAGTTAATAGTTGGTACAAATAAAAGACCTATCAGGTTTTTGAAACTAGACAGGTCTAAAATCTCCAATTCTATGTAAAAAACATATTTTTTATTCTTTGTTTCTACATCTATGGAAAACATTTATTCTTTATTAAAAAGAAGGGTATTTTCATTAAAATCGACTTTTATTACATCTTTTTCTTTAAAATTACCAGAAATCATCTCTTTTGCAAGTTGATTTTCAATATAACTCTGAATTGCCCTTTTTAGTGGTCTTGCACCAAATTGTGGGTCAAAACCAATCTCTGTGATAAAATTAATTAATTTATCACTAAATTTTAACTCAATTTGTTTCTCTAAAAGTCTTTCTGCCAAATGCTTTAGTTGAATTTTAACAATATCAGCAATATGTGTTTTATCTAATTTATGAAATAAAATAATATCATCAATTCTATTTAAAAATTCTGGTTTAAAAAAACTGTGAATTTCTTTAAAAATTAAATCTTTCACTTCTTCCAAATTTACAGCTTCTTTAATATACAGAGAACCAATATTACTTGTCATGATTACAATTGTATTCTTAAAATCAATTATTCGCCCTTGCCCATCAGTAAGTCTTCCATCATCGAGTAGCTGAAGCAAAATATTAAAAACATCCTGATGTGCTTTTTCTATCTCATCAAAAAGTATTACAGAATAAGGTCGTCTTCTAACAGTCTCAGTAAGTTGCCCGCCCTCTTCGTATCCAACATACCCAGGAGGAGCACCAATTAATTTTGCAACACTATGTTTTTCCATATATTCTGACATATCAATACGAGTCATAGCCTTCACATCATCAAACAAAAATTTGGCAAGCGATTTGGCAAGTTCTGTTTTACCAACACCAGTAGGTCCTGCAAATATAAATGACCCTATTGGGCGGTTCAGGTCAGAAATACCTGCTTTATTTCTTCTTATTGCATCACTTACAGCAGAAATAGCTTCATCCTGACCAACGATTGATTGGTGAAGGTGAGTTTCGAGCTGTAAAAGTTTTTCTTTCTCGCTTTCAAGCATTTTTTTGACAGGAATTCCAGTCCAGTTAGAAATAACAAAAGCAATGTCTTCCTCTGTAACTTCTTCTCTTAAAAGACTCGTGTTTTGGTGGAGGTCTTCGAGTTTTTCAGAAAGTTCGGAGAGTTTTTTTTCGAGGTTAATTTTTTCACCATATTTAATTTTACTTGCCTCAGTAAGGTTTCCTTGTCTTATGTATTCTTCCTCTTTTCCTCGCAATTCTTCAAGTTGTGCTTTAGCCTGCCCAATTTCTTCAATGACTTTCTTTTCGTTAGTCCATTGGAGTTTCATAGCATTTGCTTTATCTTTAAAGTCGTTTAGCTCAATATCAAGTTTTTGCAATCTATCTTTTGATACTTCGTCTGTTTCTCGAAGTAACGCTTGTTTTTCCATCTCAAGTTGAAGGATTTTTCTTTCGATTTTATCAATCTCTTCTGGTTGACTCTCAATTTGCATTTTTAGTCTACTTGCAGCCTCATCGATTAGATCAATCGCCTTGTCTGGTAAAAATCTACTCGTAATATAACGATTTGACAAAACCGCAGCACTTACTATTGCACTATCTTGAATTCTAACCTTATGATGAACTTCGTATCTTTCTTTTAGCCCACGCAAAATTGCAATTGTATCTTCAACAGTAGGCTCTTTTACATATACAGGTTGAAACCTTCTTTCCAATGCCGCATCTTTTTCTATATGCTTGTACTCATCGAGTGTTGTAGCCCCAATGCAATGTATTTCACCTCTTGCAAGTGATGGCTTGAGAATATTTGAAGCATCCATCGAACCTTCTGCCTGTCCAGCCCCAACAAGAGTATGAAGTTCGTCAATAAAAAGTATAAATTGCCCCTCTGATTTTTGCACCTCATTTATTACAGCTTTTAGTCGTTCCTCAAACTCACCTCTAAACTTAGCCCCTGCAACAAGCATCGCTAAGTCTAATGCTAAAATCTTTTTCTCCTTTAGGCTCTGTGGAACATCTCCTTCTACAATCCGTTTAGCAAGTCCTTCAGCAATGGCAGTTTTTCCAACGCCCGGCTCTCCGATTAGTACTGGGTTATTTTTACTCCTTCGAGATAAAACTTGCATTACCCGCCTAATTTCCTCATCACGACCGATTACTGGATCGAGTTTGTTTTTGCGAGCAAGGTCTGTTAAGTCTTTAGTATATTTTTGCAACACTCTATATTTTGATTCTGGGTCTTGGTCAGTTACTCGTTGGTTACCTCTTATATTTTTTAGTGCCAGTAGAATGTTTTGTTCATTAATACCAAGTTTTTTAAATAAATCACTTAATTTATTTTTGAGTTGTAAAGTCCCGAGTATCAAATGTTCTGCTGATATAAACTCATCATTGAGTTTATTCATCTCTTTTTCTGCTTGAATAATAAGTCTATTTAACTCACCCGATAAATATGGATTGCGGTTTTGTTCACCAACAATAGTCGGTTTTTGTGTCAAAAGACTCTCGATTTCTCTTTTTACCCTCGTAGCTCCTACGCCAATAGAATCAAAAAGCGGAGTAACAATTCCTTCTTTTTGTTCGAGTAAAGCCAAAATCAAATGTTCAACATCAATCTCACTGTGATTTTTTTCCATAGTGATAGTTGATGCCTGCTGTATAGCTTGTTGTACCATTAATGTTAATTTATTGTAATCCATAGCTAATCCTTTTAAATATGATTTAATCCGTGTTAATCTACGACAATCTGATTAATATGTGCTATAATATAATAATAAAGAATGTGAATGTCAAAAAAAATTATAAAAAAATTGTAGTTGTGGTCTAATTTTTAGAATTTAATGTTTTTTTATCATAGAAGTATCATATATTTCTGTGAATTTATGTGAAATTATGTGATAAAAAATAAAAATATTTGATTTGGATTATTTATCAGTATTTATAGCCATTTTAGTTTGTATTTCTCTTTTTTTTATTACTTTTGCTGGATTTCCTACTGCAATAGAATAAGGAGGAATATCTTTAGTCACAACAGAGCCAGCACCAATTACAGCTCCTTCTCCTATCTCAACACCTTGTAATATAATAGACTTTCCACCAATCCAAACATAATCTCCAATCTTAACAGTTTTAGCATTATCAGGTAAATTAAGATAATTATGATCATGCCCTGCTCCAAAAATAGAAACTTCTGGACCTAATGCAATACGATTACCCAATATTATATAAGCATCTTTTTCAAAAAACGAAGCATAAAAATTACAACCTCTATTAATGGTAACATCATCACCTATTATAATTTTTTTGGGATACCTAAAATATGTTTTGTAATCGAGATTGTTTCGTTTTCCATATTTTTTAAATAATATTTTAAAGAATATATTTCTAACAAATTGAGGGCAGATTTCCATAAACAAAAATATTAAATTGAATATAAAAGAATATGTTGAAAAAATAAACATTTTTAGATTACCTATTCTTTTCATGTTACCACCTTATATTAAAAATTACTAATCCAGTAATGATTATTATAAAACCTATTATCTGAAATTTATTAATACGCTCTTTTAAAATTATAAAAGAAGAAATTCCTATAAATATATAAGTTAACGGTAAAAAAAATATCAAAACTTTTAAATCAACATATTTTAAAGAAAACAAACTAAAAATAGTAGATAAAAACAAAAGAAAATATCCAAATATTGTAAAAAAATTAAGATAAAGATATATAAATTTCTTATTTTTAGATTTTTTTGCTCCAATTTTCAATAAAATTTGTGAAATAGAAGTTAATATTATAGCAATTAATAAAAATATATAATATTTAAGCATTTTCTTTATTTCCTTTTATCATTACTAATATTACTCCTGATGTTATTATGATTGTACCAATTATATTCCATGTTGTTATAGGTTCATTAAATAAAAAATGACTTGCAAATAGTATTATACTATAAATTAAACTCATAAACATATAAGCAAATGATAAGTTGAAATGTTTTAGAGCAATTTGCCATGTTATAGCTTGAAAACCAAGGCAAACAAAAGATAAAATATAATATGGATTTAATAATATTTTTAAAAATTCTTTCTCGTTCAAAGATAAAGCTGCATATTTAGCCAAAATCATAGAAGTTGATTGAAAAAATAATGAAAGCAATATAAATACAAAATACTTAATTTTCATATAAAACCTTTTATCCAATTAAACCATATTCTCAATAATTTTTTTAAATAATATATCATATTCTTTTAAATTACTATAAACTTCCTTAAACATTTCTTCCTTATATATATGACTAAGTTTATTCCTATCGTCTATAGCTTTTATAGCTTTTTCATAAAAATCATAATCTATATGACCTTTTTCAAAATAAATTTTTATAACAATTTTAGGACTTGAAATATCCAAGCCATATTTTTCGTTAATATAATCTTTAATTGTCTTCCACATCAATTCTATCGAAAATTCAAACTTCTGAATTTGCCCATTTTTAATTAAGTCTCTTTCCATTTCTGAATATTTGTCTAAATCTAATTTTAATGACTCTGTAAAATTATTAACGGCTTTAGTAAACATATTAATTTTGACTTTTGTTAATTCTTCCATACAATAATATCCTTTAAAGCATATTTTTTAAAATTATTATCAGCTTCATCAAAATTAATCAAGTCAATACTATGAGGAACGATACTTTCTTCTATTTCTATTTCAATATCCCACTTCAACTTTAAAAAAGTTTTTTTATCAATATTTTCAAAACCAATATCATAATCAGAATCTCTTCTGTATTTTTGTCTTGCCCTTGATCCAAATAAAAATATTTTACAGTTAGTATCTTTACACTTAAAAAGAATTATATTTTTCAATATTTCAAGATATTTTTTTTCATAATCAAAATCTATTGAATAATTTAACATATAATACCTAATTTTATTTAAAATTATGCTGTAATCTTATCTTTTTTTACTTTTTTGCCAATTAACATAGGAAAATATTTGTTTAATAAAATAATTATTGGAATTTGTATCAAAATAGTTAAAATAAATATAATAATTAATGGAAATACTGATTCATTTAAATATTTAATATCAAATTTAAACAAAACAATAAATAAAGCCTTCAAAGAAAAAACTATCAAATAATGAGTTAATAAAATAATTATAGAATTTTTACCAAAATAATCAAAAAAACCAATTTTTTCTATTAAGATTGAAACTAAAGAAACCAAAAAAAGACCAGCAAAACTTGTAATTATAAAATAAAAATAATTACCATAAATATTTGCACCAATAGAAACATCAGTATTTAACATCGAAAAAACTATTGTTAGCACAAGCATAATTATAGAAATAATAATTTTGAGAATATTATTAATTTTATCAAAAAATTTAAATTCTTTAAACAAAAAGCCAAATTCAAAAAATAAAATACCCACTAATGCAGTATCAATACCCCATGGTAAAAGTAAATTAGGTTTAATAAAATTTAACACTAAGGCAAATGCAAACATAAATAAACTTATAATTAAAATAATAAATTTTTGTTTTATAAATCTATGTAAAAACCACGAAATCATTTGAGTAATAAATATACAAGTCATAAACCATAAGGCTGGATTTATAAACAAATATCCAGAACCTATTTTAGAATAAAATATTCCTATTAACTGATGTAAAACACCATATTTAAAATAGTCCAATTTTATGCCTAAATAATTATTTACTACTATATAACCTGCAAGATAAAATAAAAAAGAAAATATGGCAAAAACAAAATATGGTACTAATAAAGAAAAAGTTCTTTTAGTAAAAAAAGTTTTTATATCATAGATAAAACCTTCAAAAAGAAAGCCAGACAAAAAAAAGAATAAAGGCATATGAAAAGAATAAATCCATTTATTAAAATTGCCAACTATAAATACATGCCCCAAAACTACCAAAAAAATCCCAATACCTTTAGCAGTATCAAGCCATAATATTCTTTCTTTTCCCATACTATATAACTCCAGATATTATAACACAGATTAACACTGATTTAAAAAAAATTACACAGATTATAATAAGTATGATCTATGAAATCTAAAAGAATCAGTGTTATAAATTATTTTCTTCTAATTTTTTTGAATCTATCGTTAAAATTTGTTTTATCTACAACTGTTATCTTTGCTGGTATTTTATAAGAATCAAGTTTATCCATACAAAAATTTCTAACTAATGATCTTATGCTTTTTGGTTCTATACCTTCTTTTAAAACAACATCAGCAGCAACACATTGACCAGTTATAGCATTTTTTTCACCAAAAACCATACAGTCTGCAATTTCTGGCATATCAAGTAAAATTTTTTCTACTTCTTCTGGTAAAACTTTTTGTCCACCAACATTTATCAATTCTTTTATTCTTCCAACTATTCTTAGATACCCATCGTCAGCAAGTTCTACCAAGTCGCCTGTCTTATACCAACCATCTTCAGTAAAATTATCCATTGTTGCATTTAAATAGCCCAATACTTGAGTTTTACTTTTTAGCCATAATTCACCTTCTACTATTTTATACTCTGTATTTGGGTCATTTATTTTAATCAAAGTACTTGTCGAAGATTTACTCGATGTTTTTGTAATACCAGTTTCACTCGTACCAAATGTCTGTAAAAACTTAACATTTGGAAAAACCACTTGTAATTTTGTAAGTAAAGACTCTGGCATTGGTTCTGTTCCATAAGTAATTAAAGAAAGTGATGATAAGTCTAAGTCTTTGTGTGCCTCACTCATTAAAATTAAATTCAAAAATGTTGGAGATGCAGGTAAAATCCCAATCTTATGTTTTGCTATCATAGTACATATATATTTTGCGTCTCTATTTTCAGGAATTACTATCGTAGACCCCATACTTAAAGCATTAAATAATGTATTAAGTCCTCCAATATGGTCAAACATTAAAAACACAAGCATTATTTGATCTTTTGGCTTCTTATCTTTATAACTTTCTACCAAGTTATCAAGATTATGAACCATAGCCTTAGGTTTACCAGTACTTCCGCTACTAAAAAGTATAAGACCAGCATTGTTTTTATCTTGAACTTCTTTTAATAATTTGTGCTTTTCTCTTCCATCACTAACAGTTTCTATTTGTATAGATTCTTCTGTTAAAATTATTTTTCTATCAGAATAAGATTCTATAATTCTTTCTGTTATTTCATTATCTATTTTACTTGTAATAGGAACAATTATATTTCTATTTTCTATCAAAGCAAAAAACAAAGCAATGCTTCTAAATGAATAATCAGATAAAATAGAAACAATTTCATTATTTTTTACATTATTTGCAAGTAAAAATTTCTTCATAGAATTTATTTCTTCTAATAAATTGTTATAAGAATATTTATTATCCTTGTAAACTACCGCAATTTTATCACCAAAAGACTTAATAAGGTCAAAATAAAATTCAAAACCCATTTAAAACTCCAAATTTTTAATTTACGCCGCCAAGATATATAACTTGCCCTGTAATAAAATCACTCTTGTCATCAAGAAAAAAATCAATAACATTTTTAAGATCATCAAATTCGCCAAATCTTTTTATTGCTTGTCTATTTAACAAATCCTGAATTTTGTTTTCTGGAACATTTTTGATTAAATCTGTTTTTACAGGCGTAGGACCTATTGCATTTATTGTTATATTAAAATCAGCCAATTCTTTAGCTGCTATTTTTGTTAGTTGTTCAACTGCCATTTTACTTGCAGAATAAATAGCCTCTCCTTCTAATACTAAAGGAACTGCAACAGTAGAATAATTTACTATTCTACCAAATTTTTGTTTCATCATCAATTTTGATACTTCTCTTAAACATAAAAAAGTACCAAAAAAATTTGTATCAAAAACCCTTCTTGCTGTTTCTAAAGGTGTAAGAATCAAATGGTTCATTGAAGCAACACCAGCATTGTTTAAAAGATAATCAATTCTTTTAAATTTCTTTCTTATATCAGAAACCATAGCAACAACGCCTTTTTCATCAGACACATCTGTATTATAATGATGATAATTTGGATGTTCGATACTCTTTTCTTGTCTACTACAACCTATTACAGTAAATCCTTTACCAAGATAATACTCGCTTAATTCTTTACCAATACCTTTTCGTGTACCAGTAATTAAAATTATTCTACTCATTTATTCTCCCTCAAGAAGTTTTTCAATATATTCACTTAAAGTTTTAATATCTCTAAAAGGAGACCTTACTTGACTCATTGCTTTTTCATCAGCTAAAACAACATCTTTATCAAATTCTTCTGAAATTCTTGCCTCTAACTCAGCAATTAAAGTCACCAAACCAAGACTGTCAAAAAGCCCATCCTGTCCATAAAGTCTTGTATCTAAAGTAATTTCTTTTGATTGAGTTTTTTTTAATTGAGATGCTATTGATTTTGTAGTATCAATAATTAAATTTTGTAAATTTTCATTCATAGTTATTCCTCGTAATTATATTTTATTAATTATTTTCTTAAATTTACTAACGCTTTTTTCATAATTATCAGTTGTTAATATATATTTTCCCATAGAAGATTCTTTCTCAATAAAAGAAAAACCTAAAGATTCATTAAATTTTACTGCTCTAACATTTTCTGGTAATATATAAGCGTAAATCTTTTCCAATTTTAATTCATAGAATGCAAAGTCAAAAAGTGAAAATATTATCTTAAATGGATAGACTGAATTTTGATAAGAATCATCATAAATAAAAATACCTGATTCTCCTGATTTATTTTCATAGTCAATCTTTTTAATTTCAGTTAATCCAACCTTTTTGTTATCAATAACAATTATAAAATAATAATTATTATCATTATTTATAGATTGAAACCATTTTTTTTGCATTTCTTCAGTTATATGATCTCTAAAATTCATAAATTGAGAAACCTTAGGGTCATTTCTCCAATTTCTAACCATTTCTATATCATCTGCTGTTAATCTATGCAATTCTATATCATATTTTTTTATTATCATAAATATTTCCCTTATGCAATACTTGCTCCACCATCAACAGAGATATTTTGCCCCGTTATCCATTTTGCACTATCAGAAAGTAAAAAACAAACTGTATCTGCTATGTATTCTGGTTTTCCAATACCCAAAGGATATTTAGTATTCATAGACTCAATATATTCATCTGTATAAACATTTTTCCATTTATCTATCATTTCTGTTAAAACAAAACCTGGTAACACAGAATTAACTCTTATTTTCTTTTTAGAAAATTCCACTGCCATAGATTTAACCATAGAATTAATAGCACCTTTTGAAGCAGAATAGTTAATTATACCAACATCTCCTTTGATACTTGCTATTGATGATAAAACAACTATCGATGCTCCTTCTCCAACATTATTTCTATTATCAGAAAAATATTTGCACATATACAAATTGACAAAATAATTTATATCAAATAACGATTTCGCTTTTTTTAAAGAAAGTGCATTAATAGGAATAATATCTAATAAACCCGCAGATAAAACCATTCCTCTAAATTTACCAAATCTATTTTTTAATTCTGTAAACCATTTATCTATACTTTCTACATCTTCAACCAAATCTTTAACTTCTATATGAATATTTTTGCCATAATTAGAATCTTCTTTTAATTTATTTAGATTTTCGATATTTCTACCAACTGCAATGACAGTTCCGCCAAGTTCACTTATTTTTAAGGCAATAGATTTTCCAATGCCAGAATTTGCTCCTGTTACTATAAAAAAATCATCGTTATTAAATTTTACCATAGATTACCCTTCAAGTTTATCTTTGGCTATATCAACCAAATCTTTTATAGTAATAATTTTTTCAAAATCTGTTGATTTTAACTCAATGTTAAATAATTCGTCATATAATGCTATTAAAGTCAATATTGATAACGAACTCCATTCTTCAACATCAGTTCTTAAATTCATAGATTCAACTAAATCTTTATCTCTTTGCATTGCCTCTTTAATATTTTCAAGTAATTCTGCTCTTTTCATTTATATCTCCTTATATATTAATAATTTAGTATAATATTTTTATTTTATCAGACGACACATTTGATAAATTTAACAAACAAGAAGCCCACGATAAACCAACGCCAAATCCAGAAAAAATAACTGTTTTTGAGCCATTTTTTATCTCATCACTAATAGAATCACAAATAGTAGCAGGAATTGAAGCAGAACTTTGATTTCCAAATTTTTCTACTGTTCCACAAGGTGATTTTTCTAAAGGAAATTTTAATCTTCTTGTTATATTACTAATTATATATTTATTTGCTTGGTGAAATATAATATAATCAATATCATCTTTAGTTTTGCCTGAAAATTCTAATATTTCATTAATAGCAACAGGTTCTTCTTTTATAGAAAAATTAAATATTTCAGACCCATTCATAAATAAATTTTCTTGATTTCTTGTATTTCCACTTTCATCTGTTGTTTCAATTTTTGAATTATCATCTGGTCTATTTCTAAAAGCACCAGAAGGTATAATAATATTGCTAAATCCCTTACCATTCGTATGTAATGAAAAGTAAGATGGATTATCAATCTCACTTTTTTGGATCAAAGTCGCTGTTCCTGCATCACCAAATAAAGGTGCTGTTGCCCTATCTTTAGGATTAACACATTTACTCATCGTATCGCCTGCAAGTAGTAAAACATTCTCACAACTTCCTGTTTCAATCATCATATAAGAAAGCCACAGACCATAAACAAAACCAGAGCACCCAAGATTAACATCAAAAGATGCACAATCCTTTGATAAATCCAATCTTCCATGAGTAATAGCTGCATTTGAGGGTTGAAAATGATCAGGTGTTTGGGTAACAAATATTAAAGCATTAATTTTACTTTTATCAAATTTGGTTTCTTCTAATAAATAATTACTTGCTTTTTCGCACAAATCCAAAGTTGTTGTTTTTTCATCAGTAACATATCTTTTATTTAAACCTATTGTAGTTTTTATTCTTTCTATTTGGGCTAGATCACCACCATAATTTTCTACTTCATCATCTATACTTTTACAAATAGGTGGAACAACAGTATATATAGCAGAAATTTTTGCTTTGTTAAATTTAACTTTTGGCATAAAATCAATCCTTTCCTAAAAATAATCTTTTAACTAATTCAGCAACTCTTTTGCCAAGTTTAAAACCATTCTCTAAGTCTTTTTGAGAAGGCTCTCCTACGCAAGAAACTCCATAATGCCCTGTTGCAGAAAGTGGGTCTCCTACAACTATCATTCCATATATCAAAAATGCTTGAATTATCGAAAGCATCGTTGTTTCTTTACCACCAGACATATCACCACTTGTTGCAAAAGCTGCTCCAATTTTATTTTCCATCATTTTTCTAAAACCAACAAACTTATCAAGCATTTTTTTTACATCTGATGCCATACTACCAAAATAAACAGGAGAGCCAACAATTAATCCAGAAGAATTCACAAAATCATCTGATGTAACAGAATTAACATCTTTACATAAAACGGTTATTCCTTCTACTGAGTTTGCACCGTCTTCTATTGCAAGGGCAAGTTTTTTTGTTTTACCAGTTTTAGAATAATAACAAACTAAAATTTGCATTTATAATCCTATTCTATCTTTTATTATATAAATAGGTCTATCCTTTGCTTCATCAAAAACCTTACCAATATAAAGCCCCATTAGTCCCATATTTGCAAAGACTAAACCACCTAAAAACCAAATAGAAAGCATAACACTTGTCCAGCCTTCAACATGTATTCTTAAAATAAAATGTCTAAAAAGTAAAAAAGAGCCTATCAACAACGAAAAAAATGAAATCACAAATCCAAAGAATATAGATATTTTTAGAGGTTTATTAGATTGTGATACTATACTATTAATCGCAAGATTAATCAATTTTTTTATATTATAAGAAGACTTTCCTTTTTTTCTTTCCGCATGCTCAACATCTTGATAACCGACTTTAAACCCCATCCATAAGATAAACAATGGGAATGCTCTATTTTTTTCTCTTAATCTTCTAAAATTTTCTATAACATTCTTTTTTGATATGCTAAAATTCGCAATTGTATTATCAAATTTTGACTCTGTGAAATAATCAAAAACCTTATAAAATAAAGTAGAAGACATTTTCTTTAAAAAATTATCTTTTCTTTCGTATCTTCTGCCAAAAACAACATCGTAACCTTCTTTTGTCTTATTGAAAAGTTTTACAATTTCTTCTGGCTGGTCTTGCAAATCACAATCCATTACAACAACCCAATCACCTGTCGTAAAATCAAGCCCCGCTGTCAAAGCATTATGTTGTCCAAAATTTCTTGAAAGATTTATACCTTTAACTCTACTGTCTTTTTGAGCAATAGTTGATATTATTTCCCAGTCATTTTCTGGACTTGAGTCATTAACAAAAATAATTTCAAAATCATCTGCAATCTTTTCTAAACTTATTACTAATCTATTATATAACTCTTCAATACATTTAGAACATCTATAAGCTGGTGTAACTATTGATATTTTCATAGAAACCTCAATT
>MIAN01000258.1 GCA_001829125.1 Spirochaetes bacterium GWB1_27_13
CCTTTGATAATAGGCATAAGTGTAGGAGCAGTTTTATTAATAGTAATAACTGTTTTGACGATCCTGCTTTTGGGAAAAGGAAACACTAGTAGTCAAGATAAAAAAAGAAACAACATTGTTAAACTAATAAATAGATATTTTGAACAGGAAGAATACGATAGAGCATTGAAATTAATTGAAGACCTTTTAATTGAGAATGCTGATGATAAAGAAGTAATTAAACTCCAAGAAAAAATAGTTGAATCAAAAAAAGAAAAAGATAAACTAAAAGAACAAACTGATGAAGAAAAGCAAAGACTTGAAAGACAAAAATTATTGGACTCTATGAATCAGATGTCTGCTGAGTTTAAAGACGAAAAGCCACTTATAATAAGAAGAGAAAACGAAGAGAACAATAGAGATTCTAGTAATTTGAGTAAAGAAGAAAAAGATAAAAAAGACAAAATAAACCAACTGATAAATGAAGGTATTAATGAATACAACAATCAAAGCTGGGCAAAAGCAAAGGCAAAATTTTTGGATGTTCTCAAACTCGACGATGATAATGCAGAGGCAAACGCATTCTTAGGGACAACACTTTTTGAAGAAAACCCAAATGATGATAAAAATATTGATGAGTCAGTAAAAAGATTAAAAAAAGCATTAAAAAAAGACAATACAATTGGTCAAGCACATTACACATTGGCAAGAATTTATGAAAAACAAGGGGCAAATGACTTAGCAATCGAAGAATATAAAGAAACGATAAAATTAAATCCACAAAATTATGAGGCTTTTAATTCTATGGGAAAATTATATTACAAACAGAAAGAATACGAAAAAGCAGAAGCCCAATTTTTGAGTGCAGTTAAAATAAAAAATGATTTTGTTAATGGGTATTTCAACCTTGCAACCACAGAACAAAAACTTGGTAAAAAAAACGAGACTAAAGCAAATTACAAAAAAGCGATTTCGTTAGACCCAAACTATTTTGCAGCTTATGCTAATCTTGGCTCTGTGTATTTTATGGAAGAAGATTATAATAATGCAGTAACCAATTTCTTACAAGCAGTAAAAATTGAAAATAAATATAAATATCATACAAAAATTGGAGAATGTTATCAAAACCTAAATCAACTTGATAAAGCAGTAGACTCTTATTTAACATCAATATCTTTAAATCAGAAAGAAAATGATTCTGACAAAACTGATGCAGCAGAAGTTTATGTAAAAATAGCAGACATAGAAAGCAAACGAAGCAAATATAATGATGTGTTAAATTATGTTAAAAAAGGAATAGCTTTAGATGATAGTATTCCATCATTATATTTTATATCTGGTTTTGCAAAGTCAAAACTTGGCGATAAAAACGGGGCAATTGAGGATTATAAGAAAGTTTTAGATTTGGACGAAAATTTTATTTCTGCTTACATAAATTTGAGTAGTCTTTATAATGAAAATTCTTTATATGAAGATGGGATTAGGGCTGCACAAAAAGGAATAGCAATTGATGGTTCACAATTTAAACTTTATAACAACCTTGGAGATGGATTTCAAAAACTTAATTTTTATAAAGAAGCAATTGCTGCTTATAAAAGTGGGATTTCTCTAAACTCTTCAGTAGCGGATATGCACTATAACATTGGAATTTGTTATAAAGCAACACAAGATAATGAAAATGCAATAATTTCTTTTAAAAATGCTATAAAACTAAATCAAAACTACTTTGATGCGTATTATGAGCTTGGAGAAAGTTACTTTTTGATAAAAATGTATGATGAAGCTAAAGCAATATTCAAAATACTCCTTGATAAAAAATCAGATTATTCAAAAAAGGATCAAATTGATAAAATGCTTGCTGCGATTCAAAGTTAAAAAAGGAGTTTTTTATGAAATTAAAAATTATTTTTATATTATTATTTTTATTTAGTTTATCTTTATTCTCAGAAGAAAAAAAAGGAAAAATTGTAATAGATGTTAAAACTGGGGCAAACTATGAATTTGATTATCAATGGGGGATTATAAAATTAAAAGTTATTCCACAAATGGCAATATGGCTTGAGGATGAAAATGGCAACTATATTGAGACAATTTATGTAACTCAGAGAACTGCAAAAGCTAATTGGTTTGGAGGTAAAAATATAAAAAGACCTTCGTCGCTTCCTATTTGGTCGCATAAAAGAGGTGTTAAGTATTCTGATGGGCTTTATACACCAGATAATAAAAATCCATTACCTGACTCACAAACAGGGGCTACTGCAAAATCTGATTTCACAAAAGTATGGAATATTCCAACTAATATAAGTAATGGAGTCTATATTATTAAAATTGAAGTGAATAGTGCTTTTGATTTTAATGAGTTTTATCAAGAAAAACTTTCTAACTCTAATAGATTTTATAATGATCTTAACGGACAACCATCGATTCTTTGGGAAGGCAAATTAGAAATAGACAAAAAAGAAAATCAAACCGACTTAAATATAGTTGCTCATGGGGAAGTTTTGGGAAAAAATGGTGATATTGAGACTGATTTAACAAATATTACAACAGCAAAAATTCTTTTGAGATCTGTAAGAGTAAAATTTTTGAAATAGGAGATTTGTTTGAGTAAAAGAATAGAAGCAATACTTTTTGACTTTGATGGAACATTAGCTAATACTCTGCCATTGATATTTCATTCTTTTAAGGCTTTATTTAAAGAATTTAAAAATAAAGAGATTAGCTCAGAAGATATAGTTGATATGTTTGGTCCAACAGAAGTTGGGATAATCCACAATCATTTTACAAAAGATAAAGAAAAAGCAATTAGACGGTTTTATGAACTTTATAAAGATAAGCACCCAGAATTTTTACATAAAACAGAAGAAATAGAAGATTTATTAAAATTTTTAAAAGAAAAAGACTTAAAACTTGGGATAGTGACTGGAAAAGGTAGCCAGACCTTAGAAATTTCACTTGATTTATTGGACATAAAAAATTATTTTGATGTGTTAATTAGCGGGGATGATACAAAGATTCCTAAACCAGACCCAGAAGGAATTTTTAAGGCTTTAGATATTTTAAAAATTTCACCACAAAAAACAATATTTATTGGTGATAGTGATGCTGATATTGGAGCAGGGCAAAAAGCAGACGTTTATTTAACAATTGGAGTAAATTGGATTTCTGACTACTTACAATTTAACTTAAAGCCAGATTTTATTTTTAAAGATGTAAAAGAGTTTAGAAACTTAGTGGAAAAAGAATTGGAGATGAATTAAAAAATTAATTTCTTTTATTTCATCTCTTGGGATAAACCTGTTATAAATATTGATTAATTTAAATAATCTAAAAATAGATTTTGGGTCTGCCCCAAATGAACTCCCTCATAAAAAAAATAGCAATATATTAAATGAAACATAAATTAAATCTCTAAAACTCAAATTTAAAATCAGCTCCTACAATAACTTCTTTTGCTCCCCAGCCACTAAATAAAATCTCAAGTCCTTTTACTCCAATTTCCATTTCAACAGGACCTAAATGTAAGCCTGTACCAAAAGAAAAAGAAGCAACATTTACTTGAGTATTGTAATTAACAGCAAGTCTTAATGGCAATTTAAACCATTTAATTTTAGGACCAAATTCTATACCTGTTGCTACATTAAAAGATGGATATTCTCCGTTTACTGTTCTATGCAAATCAGCAAGACTTACGTCTGCAGCCAAAATCATATCAAAGTAATCACTATAAACAGGAGTTATAGCAATACCAAGTCTAAACGCCATAGCAGGCATAAAAGCATAGGTAGTTGAAACAGTTATATTATTTAAAGAAGACAAAAGAGTATCTGTAAAATCTTTTCCAAAATTTGATAGATTTGTAATATCTAAGTTTTGGCTAAAATTTACATTCGCTTTTACTGGTTTTGGAATCACCATAAAACCAAGATCAGTTGCAGAAATCCCAAGTCTTATGTATTTATTAAATTTAAAAATTAATCCAACATCAGCACCAAGTCCAAAGCCAGTAGTTTCTGATAATCTTATGATTTTATTTATATTATCATTTGGGAGACCAATATTTGGTATATTTAAATTTGCTAGATTTAGAATATGTGGAACTAATCCGCCAATCATAAGACTACCGTTACCTTGCAGATCAAAAGTAGTAATACCATTAGCATTTGGAGAACCAGGTTTTATTTTAACTTCTGTGTTTAAATCTGCTAATAAAGTTGGAAGATAAAAATGTCCAGTCACACCAAAATAAATACTATCAAATTTTTTTGTTTTTTTAGAAAAATCAAATTTAGTACTATAAATAAAATTAAAATCAAAATATTGTGTAAAAGAACTTGTTATTTTAATAGAAATTGGTTTACTAAAATCAAGTTTTTGGAATACAGAACTAAAAAATGTTCTTCCAATACTTGTAGTAAAATAAGTCTTTGGTATCATAGAAAAACCAAGGCTAAATTTTTCATACTTTACATAAAGCATAAAGTTTAACATACTAATATCAAAACCAGTATCAAGCCCCATGTCAGACATTCCAGTAATTCGTTCTGCTATTATGTCCGAAATATTTCCATCGGATTTTTGAAACATTTTAATTATGTGGGCAGTAGAAAGTGTATTATTATAAAAACGAAAACCATAAGAACCAAAAACATTCAACCCAAACCTTCTATTTGTAAGGTGTAATCCCGCTGGGTTATATAACATTGCTTCAAATCCATCCGCAGCTGATGTATAAGCACCATTCCAGCTGATTGAGGCTGCTGTTGTTGTATAATTTATTGCATACAAAAAATTAAATACACCAAAAAACATAAAAAATAAAATAGCCTTTTTCATAAATTACCTCGCACTGTTCTATATAATTAATTATACCTGTTTATCTATAAAATATCCATTTTTTTTATATATATTTATATGAAGAATAGATTTTTTTTAATTTAATTGATTTGACTATTTTAAATAGGATAAAATTAACCTTTTTTTAGTTTTATCTTTTTAGAATTGTTTATATATATTTTACTACTTTTTTTAATTATTTCATATTTATTTATAATAAAATTTATTTTTTTTATTTATCTAAAAAAACAACCGCAGTTCCAAATATTATAATTTAGTAAAATTATTTTTGTATAACAAAAGCCCTATCAATGCCCGCAAGATCGTCAAAACATTCTATTTTAAAATCATTACCAAAAATATTTTTTATATCTTCCCTTTGTCCTATCCCATGTTCAAATACAATAAAGCCTGATGATTTAAGAAATTTTAAGCCAAATTCTTTTAACTTTTTATAAAAGACAAGACCGTCTTTACCACCAGCCAAAGCAATTTTTGGGTCAGAAACGATTTTATTTTTTATCAAGTTTTCTACCTCTTTTTGTGGAATATATGGAGGATTTGAAATGATTAAGTCGTATTGCTTTTTTGGGCTAAATTTAAAAAAATCGGATTTAATTAAATTTATTTTATCTATTTGAATATTATTCTTTATAATATTAATTTTTGTTATGCTCAATGCTTTTTTACTTATATCGATTGCGTCTATTTTTGCATTAATAAATTTAGTTGCAAGCACCAAACTTATTGCTCCACTTCCAACTCCAATTTCTAAGATGTCGATTTCTTGATCTTTTTTGAATAACGGTAGAGTAAGTTCGATTAATAACTCTGTTTCTGGTCGTGGGATTAAAACATCTTTTGTTACAAAAAATTCCAAATCATAAAAGTCTTTTTTATTAATTAATTCTGCAATACTTCTTCCTTTTAGTCTTTCTTTTGCAAGTTTAGTTACTTGTTTTATTTGTTTATTTGTTAATTGCCTTTCGTTTTGGAGTAGAATAAAATCCTTTTTTTCGATATTGAGTACAAAACAAATTAAAATTGCCGCTTCGTTTTTGGGATTGTCTATAAAGGATTTTTGTAATAATAGCGAAATTTGTTGATACAACTCGTTAATTTTCATTTTTTTACCAAATTTATTAAATAAACAGAAAAAACAATCAATGCCCCACCAATCATCTGGATAATACTTATTCTTTCATTAAGAATAAAAAAACTTGCAATAACTGTAATAATTGGTATTAGATTTATAAATAAAGAAGATATTCCAAGCCCAAGTTGTTTCATAGCATATACATAAAAATAATAACAAATTGCAGAACAAAATATTCCTAAGAATAGCAAATTTAAGATTATTGTAGTGTTTAAAGCTTCTAAGTTTGGTTTTTCAAAAAAAATGAATGGTATAAAGCCAATTGTGCCAATTATCGTCTGATAAAACACAATTTCTAATTGAGAATATCGTTTAAAAAGAGGTTTTGTTATCAAAGAATACACAAGCCATGAAATACATGCACCAATCATTAACAAATTACCAATCAAATTACTGCTGCCAGTATTATAATCAACTACAAAATAAACACCAATTATAGAAATAATCACACTAAAAATCTTAATTTTAGTTAAAGGAGTCTTAAATACTATTCTTTCTCCTATTATTGTTAAAATAGGAACAATAGTTACAATTAATGAAGCATTGCTTGCTGTTGTTAATTTTATTGCATTATTCTCAAAAAAGAAATATATTGTAATGCCTGAAAAACCTGCTGCAAGAAATATAGGCAAATCTTTAAATTGAAATTTTAGCTTAACTTTTTTTACTTTTAGAAATAAAAACAAAACTAATGATGCAATAATAAATGTCACTAATGCTAATGTCACAGGAGGTAAGGCAACTAATGACACTTTTATACTCAAAAAAGAAAATCCCCAGATAATCACAGCCAAAATTAGAAGTACATAAGAGATTATTTTATTTTTTTTAATTTTCATTTCCATAATTTATAATCCAGTTTTGTCTTTAAATTTTCGTGTTTTATCCAATTTTTATTTATTTTTTTAAATAACAGCGAAATTTATTGATATAACTCTTTAATTTTCATTTTTTACCAAATTTATTATATAAACAGAAAAAATAATTAATATTCCACCTATTATCTGGATAATACCTATTCTTTCATTAAGAATAAAAAAACTTGCAATAACTGTAATAATTGGTATTAGATTTATAAATAAAGAACTTACTCCGATCCCAATTTGTTTCATAGCATATACATAAAAATAATAACAAATTGCAGAACAAAATATTCCTAAAAACATAATATTTAAGATTATTGTAGTGTTTAAAGCCTCTAAGTTTGGTTTTTCAAAAAAAACGAATGGTATAAAGCAAATTGTGCCAATTATCGTCTGATAAAACACAATTTCTAATTGAGAATACTTTTTAAA
>MIAN01000259.1 GCA_001829125.1 Spirochaetes bacterium GWB1_27_13
AAAATCAATCGAAAGATTTATCAAAGAACATTTTCCAACAAAAAAAGTAAAATATGTAACATCAGAAGAATTTACAAACGACTTTGTTAATTCTTTAAGAACAAATTTACAAGAACAATTTAGAATTAGGTATAGAGAACTTGATGTTCTAATTGTAGACGATGTTCAATTTTTTGCTGATAAAGAAGGTATCCAAGGAGAATTTTTTCATACATTTAACAAATTATACGACAACGGCAAACAAATGATATTCTCATGTGACCAGCCAATTCAAAAAGTTAAAAAAATGGAAGACCGAATTAAGGGACGATTTGCGATGGGACTTACCGTAGACCTAAGACCACCAGATTTTGAGCTTAGAATGGCAATTATGAAGAATATGGCAGACAATTACCTACTCTCTGTGAAAAACGATGCAATGGAATATATCTGTTCCAATCTCGCAGGAAATATCAGAGACCTAAAAGGTACTTTTAAAGACTTGCTTGCATATTCAAGTATTATGAAAATAAACGAAATTACTCTAGACATTGCAATATCAAGATTAAAAGATAAAATAACAAAAAATATGTATTCATCGCCTGTATCTGTTGATAAAATAATTCATACAGTAGCAGAATACTTTAACCTCAAATCTCATGATATTACTGGCAACAAACGGACAAAATCAATCGCATTAGCAAGACAAGTCGCTATGTACCTCAGTAGAAAAACAACCCGATTATCAACAACCCAAATCGGTACATACTTCGGCGACAAAGAACACGGGACAGTAATGCACGCAACAAAAAAAATCGAAGACCTCATAAATAGCGATTACAAACTCAAAGGCGATATAGAAATGCTAACTAATAAGATTAAGGCGGAGTAAGGAATAACGACACCAAATTTTAATATATAAAAATTTGGTCTTATATACTTTGGGAAAATATGAGTGATTTTGTGGGATATAATTGGTATTGATAATATGGAGACAGAGAGTGGAGATTTAGATTAAATTTTATCTTTTTTAGATTATTTAAATTTATTTTTTTATTTTTTTATCAATTGGTTATAATAAAAAAATAAATCTCTATCAAAAAAATTTCAAATAAATTAATCAAAATCTGCCAAAATAATGAAAATAACCTGTTAATAAAAAAACATGCTGTCAATATCGACAAAATAAGATGTATATTATAGACAACTTATTAAAGGTCTAATTATATATCAATAAATAAATAAAAATAGTTATACACATATTGACAGGTACTACTAAATTTCTACTACTAATTTATAAATTTATATTAATAATAGAGATGAAGAATTTAATAAAAAACGATTGACTTTATACAAACTCATTGTATATTTATAATATAAAAAGGATAATAAAATATGGACAATTTATTCATAAATTCAGAGCTTTATGAAGGTAAATTTGTAATATTAGACAATTTTGAAAATAAAAATATTATTTTTTCTTCTGATGACACAAATAAACTATTAGATGAGATAAATAACAAAAAAATAGAATCTCCATATATAGTATATGTTCCAGAAAGTAATTCTATTAATATATTATGAGTTTATTTAAAATTAATTTTACTCAAATAGGTACTAAAGATAAATTTAGACCATATATAGAGTTTATAATAAAAAATACTGAGACAGATAAAAAAATAAATGCTATGGCTTTAATAGATACAGGAGCGGATGAATGTGCTTTACCTGGATTTTACGCAACTATTTTAGGGCATAACTTAGAAAATGGATTTAAAAAAGATGTAAAAGTAGCAGGTGGTAATACTGTTGCTTTTCGACATACAAATAAATTAATAATACCAAAAATTAATTTTATAAAAAATATGATTATTGATTTTATTCCTAATTTACATATACCAATTATCGGAGTGAATCTAATAGAAAATTTTAATGTGTTTTTATATTACCCTAAAAAATATTTTATTATTGATGATTTAAAATAAGAATTTATATTTCAATCCAAATTTTTTTTGAACCATCTATCCCTCGATAAATTAATCAAAATCTGCTAAAAATATGAAAATAACCTGTTAATAAAAAAACATGCTGTCAATATCGACAAAATAAGATGTATATTATAGACAACTTATTAAAAGTCTAATTATATATCAATAAATAAATAAAAATAGTTATACACATATTGACAGGTACTACTAAATTTCTACTACTAATTTATAAATTTATATTAATAATAGAGATGAAGAATTTAATAAAAAACGATTGACTTTATACAAACTCATTGTATATTTATAATATAAAAAGGATAATAAAATATGGACAATTTATTCATAAATTCAGAGCTTTATGAAGGTAAATTTGTAATATTAGACAATTTTGAAAATAAAAATATTATTTTTTCTTCTGATGACACAAATAAACTATTAGATGAGATAAATAACAAAAAAATAGAATCTCCATATATAGTATATGTTCCAGAAAGTAATTCTATTAATATATTATGAGTTTATTTAAAATTAATTTTACTCAAATAGGTACTAAAGATAAATTTAGACCATATATAGAGTTTATAATAAAAAATACTGAGACAGATAAAAAAATAAATGCTATGGCTTTAATAGATACAGGAGCGGATGAATGTGCTTTACCTGGATTTTACGCAACTATTTTAGGGCATAACTTAGAAAATGGATTTAAAAAAGATGTAAAAGTAGCAGGTGGTAATACTGTTGCTTTTCGACATACAAATAAATTAATAATACCAAAAATTAATTTTATAAAAAATATGATTATTGATTTTATTCCTAATTTACATATACCAATTATCGGAGTGAATCTAATAGAAAATTTTAATGTGTTTTTATATTACCCTAAAAAATATTTTATTATTGATGATTTAAAATAAGAATTTATATTTCAATCCAAATTTTTTTTGAACCATCTATCCCTCGATAAATTAATCAAAATCTGCTAAAAATATGAAAATAACCTGTTAATAAAAAAACATGCTGTCAATATCGACAAAATAAGATGTATATTATAGACAACTTATTAAAAGTCTAATTATATATCAATAAATAAATAAAAATAGTTATACACATATTGACAGGTACTACTAAATTTCTACTACTAATTTATAAATTTATATTAATAATAGAAAATAAAAACTTAACTAAAATTATATATAATAAACTTTGGTAATCTATAAAGACCTGCCTTAAATTTCTTTTAAAAAATAATTTATTTTTTGACTCAGATGTAATTATTAATTTCTTGTAAATTTATTTATAAAGTTTTTTGATTTATCAAAACATTACGAACAAAATTATTAAACATAAATACATAACTTTTTTAATTGCTAAAATTTATCTAAAATTACTATAAATCTTCCTAAAAAAATTACAATAAATTAATCAAAACATGCTAAAAAGATGAAAATAACTTGTTAATAAAAAAAAAGGTTGTCAATATCGACAAAATAATATATAAATTATAAACAACTTATTCAAGAGTTAATTATACATTAATAAATTAATTAAAATACTTTTACACATATTGACAGGTACTACTAAATTTCTACTACTAAATTTATAAATTTATACTAGTATAATAGAGAAGGAGAATCTAATGAAAATTATTTGTTCAAAAGAAAGTTTATCGAAAGTACTCGGAGTTGCAGAAGGAGTAATTTCAACAAAAAACAATATATCCATTCTTTCAAATGTTTTGATAGAAACAATGGACAATGCAGTAAAAATATCCGCTTGTGAAATAACACTCAATTTCTTTGCTGAAATAGGAGCAGAAGTTATAGAACCAGGATCAATTTCTGTTTATTGTAATAGACTATATTCAATCATAAAAAAGCTAAACTGTGAAGAAATAGAAATAACATCAGATTCGCAAAATACTGTTACAATAAGACCAAAAGACAACAAAAGAAGTTTATATACTCTCAAAGGAATTAATTCAGAAAAATTTCCACCAATAAGACCTTCTGACAGTACTGACTTTTTCTCAATAAATCAAGAAGCATTTATGGACATGATAAAAAAAACATTATTTGCAGTTCCTGCGAATGATAACAAAAAATTTACAAGTGGTGTCCTATTTGAAAAATCAAATGATTCGATTAAAATGGTATCAACAGATGGAAAAAGACTTTGTTTAGTAACAAAAGACATAACTATTCAAGAAATAGAAAATACAAGCATTATTGTTCCTCCAAAATTACTTACAGAAGTTAATAAACTTTGTAGTGGAAATGGTGATATTAAAATAACATTCAATACAAAAAATATTTATGTTGTAATAGATAATTTTTATTTTATATCAAACCTTTTAGAAGGCAATTTTCCTCCTTACCAAAAAGTTATTCCTCAAGAACAAAATAACAAAGCTATTGCAAACAAAAAAGAATTTTATGAGTCTTTAGATAGAATCTCTCTTATGAGTGATAAAGATTCTAAAAAAATAATTATATCTTTATCAAAAGATACAATGAAAATATTTACAGAAAATGCAACATTAGGCTCTGGTGAAGAAATAATTCCAGTTGAATACGATAACCAAGAAATAAAAATCGCATTAAATCAAACATTTATTTTAGAGGTATTAAATGTATTACAAAATGACAAAGTAATAATAGAATTTAAAGATAATCAAAGCACAATAACAATTAAAGAATTAGATAACGCAGAATACCTATATGTAATGATGCCAATGTCATTTTAAAAAAAATTAGGATAAAAATTGTTCATAGAAAAAATATATCTTAATAATTTTAGAAACCATGAAAATATTAATCTTGAGTTTAATAAATTTTGTCCGATTAATATAATAATTGCTCCAAATGGAACTGGTAAATCAAACCTTTTGGAAGCAATTTATTATTTATCTTATTTGAGACCATTTAGAAATGTATCTGATGCTGAGCTTATAAAAAAAGGCTCAAATTCTTTTTCACTTGCAGGAAAGTTTATAAAAAATAATATATCAACTGATATAAATATAAAATACTCAAAAACAAAAGAAATTCTATTAAATAATAAAAAAATAAAAAAACATTCTGAAATTTTGGGGTTAATCATAACTGTTTTATTTTGTAATGATGATATTTTTATAATTAATGGCAATCCTTTGTTAAGACGAAGATTTTTTGATATGTTTATTTCAATTTTGGATAAAACATATCTTTTCGCTTTAAAAAAATATCAGGTAATTATAAAACAAAGAAATTATATTTTAAAGAATAATACAAATTTCGATATGCTTGATGTATATGATTTTCAACTTTCGCAATGTATAGAATATATAACTAAAAAAAGAATAGAAATTGTTCAAATTGTAAGTAGTTTATTTCAACAAATATATCAAGAAATAGGTTGTTTTAAAGATAAAACAAAAATAATATTTCAAAGTTCATTACAATCTGATAATAAAGATGAAATTTTAAAAAAATTAAAAGAATTAAGAAAAAAAGATATAGAAAACGGTTTTACAAGCTTTGGTTCTCATAAAGATTCTTATTTATTTTTGTTAAATGGAATTAATTTTTCTAAATATGCTTCTTTTGGGCAAACAAGACTTGCATCATTAGTTTTAAAATTAGCACAGATTGAAATTTTTGAAAAAAATCTTAAAATTAATCCTATTTTACTTTTAGATGATGTTGTATTAGAATTAGACTTAGAAAGACAAAAAAGATTTATTAGTTTTTTATCAAAGAAAACAAAACAAATGTTTATTACAATAACAGACGAAGAAAAATTTAATTTTTTTAATAGTAACAAAGAATTTATAAATAAAATAGAGTTATAGCGATGAGAAGAGATAGTAAAATTACAGAAATACAAGATTTAGTTAAAATTGCTTTCAATAACACTTATTATAGATCGTCTCTAAAAGTATTATTAATAAAAAGAAAATGGATTGACATAATTGGTAAAAAATTATTTTTTCATACATCACCAGAAAAAATGTATAATGGAATTCTTTATGTCAATTGTAGTCATCAAGGCTGGATACAGACTCTCCAATTTTATAAAAATGAAATTATTGAAAATATTCAAAAATATTATAATGACATTCAAGTAAAAGAAATTATTTTTAAACTTGGAAAAATTGACAATCAACAATCTGTTTTTCAACCAAAAGAAAAAAAAGAAGAAAAAAATATTACTAAAACAGATGAGACAAAAGAAGGATTATACAAATCCTTAAATATATTTTTCGACTTATGTAGGAATAGAAAAACTAATACTTGACATTAATTGTAATTAAATGTTATTATCCTCACGCTACAAACGCACAATCTGAGTTTGTAGTTTACACAAAATTTGATTTGTGAATATAAATCTTTTTTTTAAAAAAAACAAAAATAAGATTTTATAGTTTATTTTTAGAAATTAGCAATTTAATTGAAAAATTATTATACATAGTATAGGAGAATTTAATGAAAAGAACTTATCAACCTTCAAAAATTAAAAAATTAAGAGACCATGGTTTTAGAGCAAGAATGGCAACTGCTGATGGTAGAAAAATTTTAAAAAGAAGAAGACTAAAGGGCAGAAAAAAATTAACAGTTTCAGGTTAGACTAAGTGCAAAACTATAAGCTTTTAAAAAAAGAGAAATTAAAAAAAAAATAGAATTTGATTTTCTCTTCAAAAACGGAAAATTCTTAAGATCAAAATTTTATGATTGCTATTATTTGGCTAATAACTTCTTATATTCAAGAATAGGTACAATTGTTAAAAAAAAGATTGGAAATTCTCCAAAAAGAAATTATGAAAGACGAATAATAAAAGAATTTTTCCGTTATTTTAAATTTGATATATCTAATAATAGTTATGATATTATTTTTATATTAAAGCAAAAAGACGGTTCTTTTTTAGAAAAAAAAGAAGATTTTAAAAATATAATTACTCGTATTCAAAAAAATGATAATAAATAAATTGTTTTTGATTTTTATAGGTTTTTACAGAAAATTTATATCACCGTTTCTTATTCCCTCATGTAGATTTTATCCTTCATGTTCTGAATATGCAGAGCAGGCTTTTAAAAAGTACAGCTTTTTTAAAGCTTTTTTTTTAACTATTTACAGAATATTGAGGTGCAATCCTTGGAATAAAGGCGGATACGATCCACTAAAATAATTAAGGGGTTTTTTTTATGGAGAAGAACAGCGGTAGCAATACATTCATGTTTATGATGGTACTAGCAGTGGTTTTAATCGGTTTTTTATGGGTTTCTTACTTTACTACAAAAGATAAAAACATATCTACTAATACAACAAATTTTGAAGCTAATCAAAATAATGTTAAAATTAATAATAACGTTACTCTTAATACAATTCAAGACTTTGAGTTAGTAGAAGAGGCTCAAACAGAACAATATGACCTTGTTTACGAAAACAAAAATATTAAAATTGAATTCAGTCCTTATGATGCTATAATTAAAAATGCTTGGGCTAAAGATACTTTTATGAAAAGAAAAGAAGTCAAAATGTATGATTTAGTACTTGGCGATGAAAATAATGGAGCTTTGAGATTAAAATTTGGTTCTTGGGAAAATGATATTACTATTTCAACTTTGACTGGTGGTAAAAACCTTTTTAATTATAAAAGAGAAGGTGATAAATTTATTTTTACTTGTAAATTAAAAAAGAAAAGCGAAGATTTAGTATATACAATAATTAAAACTTATCAATTTATTGATGATGAAAATCTTTTTAAATTAACAGTTGATATTTCAAATAGTAAAAATATTCCAATCAACTTTGATAACTCTGGTATTTCTTTTAGTATTGCATGGGGACCAAGGCTTGGTGTAGATAAAGATAAACCATATAATAATAGATATGATATGTTTACATATTTAAAAAATAGTGAGTTAAAAAAAGTTTTAATAAATGATAAAATGATAAAAGATTCAAAAATAAATTTTGCAACAAAGACTAAAGAAGGTAACGAATACTGGCTTTCTTGCAATAATCATTATTTTACAACAATTATTTATCCAGACAATCAAAATTATAAATTTTTATTTGATTATAGAAAGTCTAGCAATAATACTTATTACGGTGGTTTATCAAGAGATACAATAGATAAATCAGTATTAAAATCTGAATTTTATGTATATGTTGGACCAAAACTTGGTTCTGTTCTAAATAAATATAACAATTTTGAAAAAGAAAATTTTTCATTAAAAGAAACAAAGTTTTCTGCGATAGATGCTAGTACATTTTTTTATATTGATAAATTACTTACCTATCCTCTTAACTGGATATTTTTACTTGTTAAAAATTATGGTATTGCAATAATTATTTTTACGATTTTGATTAAATTACTAATGTCTCCTTTAACACATCAAAGTATGGTTTCTCAAGAGAAAATGTCTAAATTACAACCAAAAATGAAAGTATTGCAAGAGAAATATAAGGATAAACCAGAAGTATTAAATAGAGAAACAATGAATTTATACAAAAAAGAAGGTATAAATCCACTAAGTGGTTGTTTACCATTAGTTTTGCAGATGCCTATTCTTTTTGCTATGTATGGATTAATTGATAATATGTTCCAGTTGAAAGGTGAATCTTTCTTATGGATAAATGACTTAGCTCTTCCAGATTCGGTTTTATTTTTTCCATTTACACTTCCGTTTGTTAATATAAATTCTTTAAATATATTACCTATTATAATGACAGGAGTATCTGTTCTATCTACAATGTTTATGCCAGATACATCGTCAAACAAGCAAGCAAAAATTATGATGTGGTCAATGCCATTAGTATTTTTCTTCTTATTTTATAATGTTTCTTCTGGTTTGGTTTTATACTGGACTGTTATGAATATATTAAATCTTGTACAACAGATATATATAAATTACTTTAGAAAAAAGATTGTTAAAAAAGCCTAAGTTTATATAAGGAGTTACTAATGATAACAAGAGAATTTAGCGGTAAAACAGAAAAAGAAGCAATTGATAATGCACTAAATACTTTAAAATTAAAAGAAGATCAAGTTAAAATTGAATTGGAAAATAAAGCAGGTATTTTTCCTTTTGGTAAAAAAAATATTGTTGTTAAAGTATCTTATGATGAAGAGTTAGCTTTTGGTAATAGATGTTTAATGCTTGTTAGAGATTTACTCGAAAAAATGAATATTGAAGCAAAAATCTATTTACTCGAAGAAAATGATGAAAAAGTTGTTATTGAAATTGAATCTCCAGACTCTGCTATAATAATTGGAAAACAAGGTAAGACTTTAGAGTCTTTACAAACAATAATTAGTGTTATTATGAATAAAAATTCGACGGTATGGACTAAAATTGTTGTTGATATAGGAAATTACAGACAAAGAAGAGAAAAAAGCCTTGAAAAATTAGCAATGAGTTATGCTAATCAAGTAAAAAAAACAAAAAAATCGATTTTATTAGAGCCTATGAACCCATTTGAAAGAAGAATTATTCACATGATGCTTAAAGATGATAACAATATAGATACTCAATCAGAAGGTGAAGGCACAATTAAACAAATTAGAATTCTCTATAAAGAAGATTAATAAAATGTAGGATGTTATGGATTTACTATCTTTATTTAAATTAAAAAAACAAAAAAAAGAAGGCGTTTTAGTTTTTTCGTTTATAAACTGTTTTTTTTTAGATTTTTATAAAAATTTATCTGTTGATGTACTTAGGTTTGATGTTGAAGAATTTTCTCAATTAAATGACTATAAGGATAGTAAATCTTTAAATCCAAAAGATTTTTTACCTATTTTAAAAAATGTAAATAAAATTAATGATAATATTAAAATCGCTGTTGATTTACCGCTTTCTGTTATTACAGGAAGTGATTCTGATTTATTAGACTTTTATAGAAAATCAAATGCTAATATTTTTGTATTAAATTTAGATTACAATATAAATAATATTAGCAAAAGACTTTTAAATTTAAATATCCCAATAATTGTATCTATAAAAAATAAATTTCAAAATACTAAACTTGAGACTGCTTATATTACAGAAGTTTATAATAAATTAATTGAAGTAGAAAATTACGGCTCTATAATGTTTATAGTTGAAAATTTTCAAAAAAACTTTGTTGATGAACTAAAGAAAAATATTTCAATTCCTGTTGTTTCGACTGACAATACTCTTGGAGCAGATGGATTTTATGGTAGATTTTCTAATATTTTTGGAATATTTGAAAATAAACTTAAATACCTAAATATTTCTGAACTTCTAAAAGAATCAATTAAAGATTGTTTTTTAAGCAATAAACCAAAAATTTAAAATCCTATTTTTAAATAAGCCAAAAATCCAAAACCTATTTCATCATAACTTTGCATAATTTGATGCTTTTGAAAATACAAGATGTTATTAAATTTTATACCAAGCCCAAATCTTTCCTGCCAATTCCAATCAACTCCAGCATTCAAAAGATATATATTGTTCATTTCTTTATCCAAAAGGTCTAATCTATAAAATAGTCCAGTAAAATTAATTAAAAACGAAAGCCCTGTCTTTGGTATAAAAAATTTAGTTTCTACAAATAATTTGTCCCTTCCATTAAAATGAGTATTATCATAAAAATAATGTTTCCACTCTGCTTTTATATCAATATATTGTTTGTAATTAAAATTTATAGATGCAGATAAATTAATCTCAAGAAAATCCCTTTTTTTCAAGATATATAAATTTTCTTCTTTGGTCAACAACTCCCAATCTATTCCACCCATATTATAGATAACCTCAAAATCAGTTGTTGCAGAAAACCATCCAAGAACAGACCCTTTTAATCCAGTCCTTCCATACCATCGATAACCCGGCACAATTTCTTGAGGATATACAACAAAGTCATTTTCTTTAAACCAAAATTGATCTGGCT
>MIAN01000260.1 GCA_001829125.1 Spirochaetes bacterium GWB1_27_13
CTTAAATATTGATTAAAATAGATTAAAGAAACAAGTTTTTATTTATAATTTAGACTTTATGATAATTGTTATCTATATATTAATAGAATTAATTGTATTTTAGATAATTTTAATGGTAGATAATCTGAGAATTTATAATTTTATAAAAACATCTTGATCTGTCCCATGGGACAGACCAAGATGTTTTTTGATATAGATAAAAAACAATAATCTAAACTAAAAAATTCTATTTATATATCTAATGAAGGTCTAAATGGTAAATAGATTTTATTAAAAAATAGCAATTTAAAAATCAAAATTTATCACGAAGGGCACAAAGAATTAGAGATTATTTCAATAAATTAATTTTATATAACCCTAAATTATTGATATTTTAGATATAATATAACTAAATATTAATTTTTTGTTTTATTTAAAGAAGCATTATAATTTAAATTTATTCTTTTTAAATATTATGGTTGATTTATTTTATTATTATAATTATCTTTATTTCTTTTATTAATTGATTAAACAACCGATTTTTGGTCTGTCCCAAAGGGACGGACAAGAAACGGGACGGAGCAATTTTTTTACGCAACAAATTTATTACAATAAAACACTCTAAGTGGAAGATTTTCCTTTTTTTCTTATTTTCCCACAAATATTATTGCAAATATTTTATTTTTCATATATACTTAAACGCTTCTGAAAGGTAACTAAATAGTAAGAGTTTGAATTACTTGTAATTTGTTTTATAAACATAATTAATAGTAATAAAGCGTTTAAGATATATAATGACAATTTTAACAATTTTCATTATTAATAAAGACTCGTCATATTTGTAGGAAGTTTTAATGTTTGGTATGTTTATAAAACAACGGTTATTTATTAAAAGAAATCTCCCTCTTATAATATCTGTATTCTTTTTGCTTTTTTTGTCTATATTATTAATCAATTTTGTTAATAATTTATTCATTTCTACACAGGAAGATATAATTGAGCGAGAACGAATTTTAATTGTTTTTTTGGTTATTTTATCTGTAAGTCTTTTGGTTATAATTATTTTATTCTTTTTAAATATTGGAATATCAGTGATAAAAAAAGAGTTTGGGGCAAGAATGAGGCTAAAAATAACTTTATTCTTTGTTTTTGTTTCTCTTTTGCCAATATTTCCATTTGTACAGATAGGCACAAAATTTATAGAGTCTTCCATGAATATATGGTTTTCAAAAAATCTGGGTTTTGCGTTAAATCTTTCTGAAGAAATTGTTGTAACTTATTACTCAGAAAAAAAAGAATTATTAGTAAAGTATGTTGATGAATTAAACAAGTTAATAAAAGAAAAAAAAATTAATAGTTTTATAGATTATTTAGAGGAATTTATACAGAAAAATAATATAAAAAATATTTCTTTGTGGACAGAAAAGGGTGAAATCATAGAACAATTTGGTGAAAACATTTTTGATTTTGAAATACAGCCAAAAAGAATAAAATTAGAAGAAGAAGTGCATTTATTGGTTAATAAAGAAGGTATTTTTCCACTTGAGACTAAAACTGGAAGTATTTACTTAATTATTCCATCAAAAATATTAAATAACGACAAAAAACTCATAGGATTTCTAAATATAGGAATAACTATATCACCTTACTATCTAAAAGCAACTAATGAAATAGAGAATGCCTTAAAAATATACAACACTACATCATTATATAAAGATTTTTTTACAAGAGGTTTTAGTATTCTTTTTATTACGATAATTTTTCCGATTATACTGATAGTTTTAATTATATCTTTATTTCTGACAAAAGAACTTTTAGAGCCAATTGAAAGTCTTTCTATGGCAACGCAGCGGGTAGCAAGTGGAGACTATAATTTTCAGATTAGTTCAAGTTTTAATGATGAGTTTACTTTTTTGTCAAAATCTTTTAACTCTATGATAAATGATCTTGAGGTATCTCGGGAGAAATTGCAGCAGAAAGAAAAAATTGCAACATGGGGTGAGATTGCAAAACAACTTGCTCATGAAATAAAAAATCCTCTGACACCAATAAGACTTTCTTCTGAGCGGATTTTAAGAAGATTTGAAGAAGGTAATAAGGATTTTAAAGAAATTCTCCAAAAGGGTATAAAAACAATAATAACAGAAGTCGAAAATATGGATAGAATGCTTTCTGAGTTTGAAAATTTTGCAAGGCTTCCTGTATTAAGAAAAGAAAAGGGTGATGTTGTACGGATAATAGAAGATGTTGTTGATCTTTTTTCTGTTAATAAGAATGATGTAAAGTTAAATTTTTTACCTATAAAAAGGGATTACCAAATATTGAGGGATGAGTTACAATTAAAGAGTGCTTTTGTAAATATTTTAAAAAATTTAATAGAAAATACCGAAAATAAGGAAACTATTGAAATTTTTATTGATGATAAAGAAGTTGGTTTCAAAAAATATCTTGTAATAGTTTTTAAGAATAAAAATGAGAGCAAAGAGATTAACGAGTTAGAAGATATTTTTGTTCCGTATTTTTCGACTAAGGAGAATAATAAGAAACTTGAAACCATAATTGCTCAAAGAATAATCACAGAGCATGAGGGACGGATAAATTTTTTAGATAAAAAAAGAAATTCTTGTTTTATAGAGTTACCTATTGTAGAATAGGGTTATTATATATGTAAAAGGTTTAAAATGAATATTTTAATTGTTGATGACGAAGAAAATATTAGAGAAATTTTAAAAGATATTCTTATCGACGAAAATCATACGGTTTTTACAGCAGAAGACGGGACTGATGGGCTTGAATATTTTAACAAAGAAAAAATAGATGTTTGTTTTTTGGATGTGTGGATGCCAAAAATTGGAGGAATAGATGTTCTAAAAAAAGTAAAAGAGGAGTATCCTAATGTCGAAATTGTAATGATTTCAGGTCATGCAAAAATAGATCAGGCTGTTAGAGCAACAAGACTAGGTGCTTACGATTTTTTAGAAAAACCCCTTACTATGGAAAAAATAATCGGTATAGTAAAAACAATAGAAAATTCTAAAAAAAATAAAAATTATGAAAAGCCAAAAAATTTTATTATGGACACTATGGTTGGTTCTTCTTTTCAGATGCAAGCTATAAAAGAATTGATTGAAAATTCGTCAAAAACAGATGCTCGTATTTTAATTTTGGGTGAGAATGGTACAGGGAAAGAACTTGTTGCAAGAGAAATACACAATAAGTCTTTAAGGTCAAATAAACCTTTTATTAGTGTAAATTGTGCTGCAATTCCAGAAACTTTAATTGAATCTGAGTTATTTGGGCACTCAAAAGGCTCTTTTACAGGTGCTACAAGCGACAGGATAGGTAAATTTGAACTTGCCAACACTGGCACTTTGTTTTTGGATGAAGTCGCTGATATGTCTTTGGCTACTCAAGCTAAGGTTTTGCGAGTTTTACAAGAGATGAAGCTAACAAAAATTGGCTCATCTGAAGTGATTTCTGTTGATGTGAGAATAATAGCTGCAACGAACAAAGATATTAGAGAAGAAATTAAAAAAGGCACTTTTAGAGAAGATTTATTTTATAGATTAAATGTGATTCCTTTTTTTATTCCACCACTTAGAGAAAGAAAAGACGATATTCCACTATTAATAGAATATTTTTTTAATAAAATCTGTTCTGAAAATAAAATTCCAAAAAAAGAGTTGTCAAAAGATGCTTTAGAATATTTAAAAGATTACTCTTGGCCTGGTAACATTAGGCAATTAAGAAATATAGTTGAAAGACTTTTAATTATGGTTGCTCAAAATATAATAGAAGTTGCAGATTTAGAAAAACATCTTGATGATGAATCAGATATTTATAAAGATAGTGATATTCTAACCAAATACGATGATTTTAAGCTAAATACAGCAATGGATGAGTTTGAAAGGGACTTTATAGAAAAAAAACTTAAAGAAAACAATTATAACATCTCAAAAACAGCAAAAACTCTTGGTGTCTATCCGAGTAATCTCTATTCAAAAATTAATAAACTTGGTATAGACATTGAAGAAGCAAAAAAGAATTCTTAGAAATTTTAATTTAACTAAGAAAATTTTTTAAATAATGGCATAAGTCCATTATTCTAATTGACCTTTTGGAAACGTTTGAGTATATAAAAAGAAATTTTACTTGATAATTATCAAAAAAAAAATAATAATACTAAAAATCAAATGTTAAAATAAATAAGTAGGAGAATATAAGTGGTTGAAAATTTTAATCCTCGAAAAATAAAAAGCGTAAAAAGAGAGGCTATTCTAAAAATAGAAAAATATGCGAGTGAAGGGGTAAGTATTGCTTATGATAATGATAAAGTTGTTTTTGTTAGATATGCAATACCTGGTGAGACTGTAAAAGTAAATATTTATAGAGAAACTAAAGACTATGCAATGGCAGAACCAATAGAAATTATCGAAGCGGTAACAGAAAGAGTGAAGCCGTTATGCGAATACTTTGCTATTTGTGGTGGTTGCGATTACCAGATGATTAATTACCAAAAGCAACTTGAAATAAAAAAACAACTTGTAATAGAAACTTTTTCTAAAATTGGAAAAGTTGATATTTCTTCTATACTAAAAGAGATTGTTAGTCCAAAAGAGTTTTATTATAGAAATACAGAGACCTTTAAGGTAAATCCAAAGCAAAAAAAGATTGGTTTTTTTAGAAAAGACACAAAATCTGTTACTGATATACAAAAATGCTATATTGCAATGGATGGAATTAATAATGCTTTAGCAAGTGTTAAGACTCAAGAAAAATTTCCTGATCATAATTTTAAGGTTAGGACAACTTTGGATAATGATACTGTTGTTCACTGGATAGAAAGCAAGTACGAAGATAGACCAGTTTATGAAACTATTAATGCTTGTGGTAAATCTATTAAATATAAGATTTCAAAGGATAGTTTTTTTCAGACAAATGACTATGTTATACCTTTGTGGCTCGAAAAAATTATAAGTTTTTTAGATGAAAAACACAGTGAACGAATTTTTGATCTTTATTGTGGAATAGGTTTAATAACTTTGTTTGTTAGTTTTTTTGCAAAAGAGACAATTGGAGTTGAAATATCAAAAAGTTCTATTGAAGATGCAATTCACAACTTAAAAATTAATAATATTGATTCTAACATAAAATTTGTTGAGTCTGCGGTTGAAGATAAATTATCGGAGCTTGGTTATGCTGATGTAATGATAATTGATCCACCACGAAAAGGGATTGACCCTAAGGCAATAGAAGTATTACTAAAAATGGAGCCAAAAAAAATAATTTATTCTTCTTGCAAACCTTCTACAATAGCAAGAGATGTTCATTTATTGTCTGAAAAATATAAGCTTTCTGAAATTTATTTAGTTGATATGTTTCCACAAACACATCATGTTGAAATGCTATCTTTATTAGAAAGAAAATAAAATTCTATAAAAAAGATATTGACTTAAAACAAAAAAACAACTATACTACTATTACTATATTAATGGTAGTAATGAATTTTAGGAGGAGAATATGAGAGATTTTAAATTTGAAACTAATGCAGTTCATTTTGGACAAAAAGTAGATGAAACTTTATCAAGAGGTGTCCCTATTCATAGAACAAGTGCTTACTTGTTTAAGAGTGGAGAACACGCTGCAAATCTTTTTGCTTTAAAAGAACTTGGTTATATTTATACAAGACTTGGTAACCCAACTCAAGATGTTTTAGAACAAAGAATGGCGATCTTAGAAGGTGGAAAAGCAGCTCTTGCTTTAGCATCTGGAACAACAGCAATTTATTATACAGTTATAAATATTTGTAGTGCGGGTGATGAAGTCGTTTCAGCAAGCAATTTGTATGGTGGGACTTACACAATGTTTAAAGATATTCTCCCACAATTTAATATAAAAGTAAATTTTGTTGATCCATTGGATCCAAAAAATTTTGAAAAAGCAATTACAGACAAAACTAAATTAATTTTTATAGAAACCATAGGTAACCCAGTTCTTGACTTTACTGATATAAAAGCAGTGGCAGAAATTGCAAAAAAATACAATCTTCCTTTAGCAGTAGATGCAACATTTACACCTCCATATTTACTTAGACCAATCGAACATGGAGCAAACATAGTAATACACAGTCTAACAAAATGGATCGGTGGTCATGGTACAGGGCTTGGTGGAATCGTAGTAGATGCAGGTAATTTTAACTGGAAAGATCCAAAATTTAAACTTTTTAATGAGCCAGACGAAAGTTATCACGGACTTAGATATGCTCATGACTTAGGTGACATGAACCCAATAGCTTTTGCTCTTAGAATGAGACTTGTTCCTTTAAGAAATCTTGGTGCTTGTATCGCCCCAGATAATGCTTGGCTTTTCTTACAAGGACTTGAGACTCTACATTTAAGAATGGAAAGACATTGCGAAAATGCTTTAAAAGTAGCAAATTTTTTGAAAAATCATCCAAAAGTGAGCTGGGTTAGGTATCCTGGACTTGAAAGTGATTCTTCTTACACTACTGCAAAAAAATATTTAAATAAAGGCTTTGGTGGAATGGTTGTTTTTGGTATTAAAGGTGGATTGGCAGCAGGTAAAACTTTTATTGAAAACTTAAAATTATTTTCACACCTTGCAAATGTAGGAGATGCAAAATCATTAGCAATTCATCCTGCAAGTACAACACATTCTCAATTAAGCGAAGAAGATCAAAAAAAGAGTGGACTAAACTTAGACTTAGTTAGACTTTCAATTGGTATCGAAAACATAGACGACATAATTTTTGACATTGAAGAAGCTTTAGGGAAATGTTAAATATATCCAAATTCTTATAAATTCATTTAAATTAATAATTATCCCCCTTATTAAAGGGGGAGGCTTTTAAATTTTGATTGAATTAACTAACTCACGGGAAAATGCTCACTTCCCACTCAAATATTCCTTTGCAAACATAACAGACATTAATGCTAAAGAATTATCAATCAAATCTGTATTTATACAATTAAATAATTCTTCTTTATCTTTTATAACAAGGTCTAATTCTTCTGTGGTGTCAAAATCAGTATCTTTTGTTTTTTTGCAATCCAAGGCAAGGTAGAAATAGCAAGTATTATTTTGTATTGCAGGATTTACGGCAATTTTTTTTAGCAAAACAATTTTATCTGTCGTATAACCAGTTTCTTCTTCAAGTTCACGAATTGCTGCAAATTGTGGGTCTTCGTTTTTATCGATAGCACCCGCTGGTACTTCATA
>MIAN01000261.1 GCA_001829125.1 Spirochaetes bacterium GWB1_27_13
GGAGCTGCTTAATTTTTATTTTTTGCAAAAAATAAAAATTGCACCCTCATTTTTTAGAAATTAATAAATATTTTGACTTCTTAGTAAATATAGATTATATTTTTAGATTAAAATTAAGGATAAATCAATGAAAAACAATAAAAAACTATTTATACTTTTATTTTCATTATTAAGTATTTTTATTGTTAGTTTTGGCTGTATTCCAAATTCTACCCAGATAACAACCACAACTATTTATAATAATCAAGATACTGATGTCTCATGGGATAAAAACCTATCTATGTATGAGGTGAACATAAGACAATATTCTAATGAAGGAACTTTTAATTCTTTTATAGACCACATTTCACGGCTAAAAAAAATGGGTGTTGGTATTGTTTGGTTTATGCCAATTCATCCAATTGGAGTAGTTAATCGCAAAGGTACTCTTGGTAGCTATTATGCTATAAAAGATTATTATGGAATAAACCCAGAATTTGGAAATATCGATGATTTTAAGAATACTGTAAAAATTCTACATAGTAATGGAATGAAAGTAATTATAGATTGGGTAGCAAATCATACATCTCCTGACAATAATTTAACAAAAGATCATCCTGAATGGTATGTTAAAAACACTGATGGAAATTTTATTCCTCCAAATGGAACTGATTGGACTGATGTCATACAATTTGATTTTAGTAAAAAAGAATTAAGAGAATATATGATAAATGTAATGAAATATTGGATTACAGAAGCAGATATTGATGGTTTTAGATGCGATGCAGTAGATTGGGTCGGATTGGATTTTTGGAAAGAATGTATTCCACAATTAAATAAAATAAAACCAGTGATTATGCTTGCAGAATCTCAAAATCCAGATTTTTATGCGGCTGGTTTTAGGATAACTTATGGTTGGGATTTATTAAATAAAATGAAAAATATTGCCAATGGAACAGCTGACTTAAACATTATTGAAACTTATATAAACTCAGAACTCACGAATATTCAAAAAAATAATTATAGGCTACTTTTTACTTCAAATCATGATCAAAATTCTTGGAGTGGGACAGTTTATGAGTTATTTGGTAATTATTGCGAACCCTTTGCTGTTTTAACTTATGCTTTGGATGGAATTCCTTTGATTTATAGTGGACAAGAGGCAGGATTAAATAAAAGATTGCAATTTTTTGAAAAAGACCCCATCAATTGGACAACTGATAAATTTGAAAATATTTATACACGATTAAATCAATTAAAGTTAAATAACGAGGCTATGTGGAATAGAAATTATGATTCTCAATTAAAAAGAGTAAAAACAGATAATAATAACTCTATATTTATTATTTCAAGAGAAAACAATAATAATACAGTTATTTTTGTTTTTAATTTCTCAAATACTATAAGTAAATTTACTATTACAGAATCAGAGTATAATGGAAATTATAAGGATTTATTTTCTGAAACAAATGTATCTTTTTCGCAAGAACAAATTCAATCACTAAATCCTTATGAATACAAAGTATTGATACGAATATCGAATTAACATTTTAATTTGAAGAGTTACAGATATTGCTATTTCTAAAACAAAGTTTGTTTTAAAAATGAAAGATGGTTTATTACAATTTGGGAAGATACGATTGATTTAATCGACGATGTAAAACTAAATATTAATAAACTTTTAGAAAACAAATAATATTAAGGAAATTTATCTATAAATGAATAAATTACAAAATTCAAATAATTACTGGATTCCTTATGGTAAAGAAGTTGTTATTAGACATCATAAAATATCTTTGGGATTAATCTATGTTGGTACTGACTTAAAATCTATTAATAATAATTTAATTGAACCAGCGTTAATAAATCCAAAATTAGTTACCAATTATATTGATATAGAAAAAATTAGAAATAGTTATGCAAGTTGGGATTCTTATAATAATATAAGACCTGCTGCAAGAAAAATCTATATTGAATGGCTATCTTCAAATCGTGATGATTCAAAAGCACCTATTGGCTGTCTATTTTTATACTTTTATGGATTGGAAAGAAGATTATTACATGATATAAAAGATGCAGAAAATTGTGATATGAAAGAAGTTAAAATAATTATAAAAGAAGTAGAACGATTACTAAAAGTATATAGTACAAATAGAATATTTAGAGAAAAAGTTATAGATTTTTTAAATATAGTAAAAATAAAATTTGAATTATATAAACATCAAGAAAACACCTCACTAGATGTTAATTCCATTGAGTTTAAATATAAATTATCTAAAATGATAGAAAATAAATTACCAATTGATAATAACATAGCAATAAAATTAGGTAAAAAATTTACAGAAAATCATTTTTATACAGATTTTACTTTTGAAAAAAAAGAATTTAAATTATTATTTGAATTAAGATTTAATAAAGCATTCAAGAGCGGATTTATTCTAAAATGCAGAAATTCTTGTTTAGATTTGATTTATAAACCTGCAAGTTCTTCATTTTCAGATTATATAAACTTTATTATTCCTGATTTTTATGATGTTAATTTAGATAATAGCAATATTTATGAGATAATAAAAATTTTTGATGATTGTTTTAATGACATAAGACAATTTTCAAATTATAATCCAACAATTTATTATTCACCTAGCTATCTAAATAATAATGTAAACTATGATATTGCAAAATATTCTTTATTACCAAAAGAAATTATTAGATTAGTTTCTATTCCTTCTTTAAAATCTATAATTGATTGGCTTGATACATATATTACAGAAAATTACAAAATAATAAACTTTAATGAGATTTTGGATGTGTTATTACTAAATAATGGTAAAAGTCTAAATCAACAGAATATTTCCTATATAACTACCCTATTATCCAAACTTGATTATGGGTTTGAGCCAGATGTTCGATTTAGTAGCAATAAAGTTGATTATAATACAGAGATTGTTTTATTTAAGTTGATGGATGATTCGCCTAATGCTCCAACACAGGAATATATTGCTACAACATTGATTTTACATCTTGCTGTTTTAGTTGGTATTGCCGACGGGCAATATGTAGAAGCTGAACACAATACAATATTGAGTCATCTGGAGTCTATATTTGGCTTGAGTACTCAGGAAAAACAAAGACTTGAAATGTTTGTTAGATGGCTTTCTATATCTGATTTAAAATTAAATGGAATAAAAAAAAGGTTAGAATCCTTAAATCAAGAGCAAAAAATGAGTATTTCAAAGTTTTTGGTTTCAGTTGCTTGTGCTGATGGGATTATTCATCCAAAAGAGGTTGAAGTTCTCAAAAAGATATATAAATTATTAGAATTAGACCCAGAAAGTATTTATTCTAATATTCATAATAATCAAACGATTATAAATAATGAACCAAAGACTATAATTGCTGGAGAAACTTCACTAAATTACAAAATACCTAAAAAAACTGATAAAATCGATGAAAATACTTTAAATCAGCATATTATTAATAGTAAAATAAAAGAATCTTTAGAAGTTCGAGCAATTCTTTCTCAAATATTTGTAGAAACAGATACTGAGCCAGTTAAAGTTAAACAAATACAGAAAAATAGATTTAACATGGAAGGGCTTGATAATGACCATAGTTTATTATTAGAAAAAATAATTTGTAAAGAAGTTTGGGAACATTCTGAATTTGAAAGTGTTTGTAAAGAAATTGGTTTAATGCCAGATGGTGCGATTGAGTCTATAAATGAGATATTTTACAACAAATACGATGAAAATTTGATTGAAAATGATGATAATATTCAAATAAATAAAGAAATATTGAAGGAGTTAGTAAATGAGTGAAATAACTATAAAATCTAAAGAAAAAGATGCTATAATCCAATCATTGATGGCAGGTGTTGTTCCACGAATTGGCTTACACCACATACAAGTTGGTCGCAAAAAAGAAATCGAAGCTTTACTAAAAAATATTGAAATAATAGCGAGTGGTGGCTCTACAATAAAATTTGTAATTGGCGAATACGGGGCAGGAAAAACTTTTTTTCTTAACCTAATTCGTACAATTGCATTAGAAAAAGGCTTGGTAACAGTGAACGCTGATTTGACACCAGATAGAAGGTTACATGCAACTGCTGGACAAGCAAGAAGTCTTTATGCTGAATTAATGCGAAGTCTTTCTACTCGTACAAAATGGGATGGAGGCGGACTTTCGGGAATTGTCGAAAAATTTATTAGTATTGCATTAAAAGAAGCAAAAGAACAAGGCAAAAATATCGAGGTTGTAATACATGCTAAATTAGAAATACTTTCAGAGATGGTTAATGGTTATGATTTTGCAAGTGTAATTGCTTCATACTGGAAAGGTTACGACTCTGGGAATGAGCAGTTAAAATCTGATGCAATTAGATGGCTTAGGGCTGAGTTTTCGACTAAAACTGATGCGAAGAATGCTTTGGGGGTTAGGACTATAATAGATGACCTTAATTTTTACGATCAGTTAAAACTTATGTCTAAATTTGTAAGACTTGCAGGTTACAATGGAATATTGATTGGTCTTGACGAAATGGTTAATCTTTACAAACTCACAAACACACAAGCAAGAAACGCTAATTACGAACAAATTTTACGAATTATTAATGACTGTTTGCAAGGAAACGGCGAGGGGCTTGGTTTTATTATGTGTGGAACTCCAGAGTTTTTGATGGACACAAGAAGGGGGCTTTATAGTTATCAAGCATTGCAATCAAGGCTTTCTGAAAATAAATTTGCTAATGACACAGGACTTATTGATTATAATGGACCAATTTTAAGACTTTCAAAACTTACAAAAGAAGATTTATATGTACTTCTTCATCATATTAGGAATGTTTTTGCTTTAGGTGATGAAACCAAATATTTAGTGCCAGAAGAAGCATTCCACCATTTTATGGATTATTGTTTCAAAAAAATTGGAGATGCTTATTTTCAGACTACTCGTAATGTTGCTAAAGCATTTACTGACTTTTTGTCATTAGTCGAACAAAATCCACAAGTTTCATGGAAAGAAATACTTGGCAATATCTCAATCGAAAAAGATAATGCACCTGAAAATAAAGATATTGTAGATAATGAGGATGAAGAACTTGCACAATTCAAACTCTAATAATTCACAGGCATTTTTATTACTCCATGAAAAAGTACAAAATTGGATATATCGAGAAAAATGGGATGATCTGAGGGACATACAAGAAAAATCTGTAACTCCAATTTTGTCACAAACGACAGACATTTTAATTGGCTCTCCAACATCAAGTGGTAAAACTGAGGCTGCTTTTTTACCAATATTCTCTAAAATTACCGATTGTAACGATGTTAGTATAAAAGCGTTGTGTATAAGCCCTTTAAAAGCATTGATTAACGATCAGTATGAAAGACTCTCGACAATAGGTGAAGCAACAGGAGTAAAAATAACCAGATGGCATGGCGATGTTAATAGAAATCACAAACAATCTCTGATTAATTCACCAAAAGGAATACTTTTGATTACCCCAGAGTCGCTTGAGGCAATTTTTGTAATACACGGAACAAAATTAGCCGATATTTTTGGTAAGTTAGAATACATTATAATCGATGAACTCCATTTTTTTATAGGAACAGAACGAGGTAAGCAAGTCCAGTCTCTAATTTGTAGATTAGAGTTTCTTTTAAATAAAACTATTCCACGAATTGGCTTGAGTGCAACTTTAGGTGATATGGCTCTTGCAGTAAAATTTCTTAGGAATAACTGTGATTTTCCATGCCAAATAATAACTTCTGAGATAATAAAACAAGATGTACAATTATTGATAAAAGGATACGAAATTAAAAAAATTGATGTTGCAAATGTTAGTGAAAATGAATCTAATTTTGATATTATAGATATTTGTAAAAACCTATTTAAAACTTTAAGAGGTAGCAATAATTTAATATTCACTAATTCACGTCGAATTACAGAAAAAATTGCTGATATGCTTACAAAATTATCAGAATATAATAATATTCCAAATGAATTTTTTCCACATCATGGTAGTCTTGCTAAACAAATTAGAGAAGAAGTTGAATTTAACTTAAAGAATAATAATTTACCACAAAATGTTATATGCACAAGTACCCTTGAACTTGGTATAGATATAGGTAGCGTAAAATCCGTTGCTCAAATAGATTGCCCTCATTCTGTTGCTAGTATGAAACAAAGACTTGGTAGGTCTGGTAGAAGAGGAGAACCAGCAATATTAAGAATGTATATTACCGAACACGAAATATCTAATAACTCAGAAATTATATCTAAATTGAGAATAAATATAGTCCAATCAATTGCTTTGGTTAATTTACTTATAAAAAAATGGATTGAGCCTCCAATAATACATAATTTACATCTATCTACATTTGTACAACAGATTATGTCTGTAATAGCCCAGTATGGAGGATGTCAAGCTACAAAGTTATGGCAAATTTTATGCGTAAAAGGTGCTTTTAAAAGTGATGATATAACAATGGATGTTTTTAAAAAATTGCTAAAATCTCTTGGTGAAAAAGATATTATCAAACAAATGGATAATGGTGAACTGATTCATGGTTTGGCAGGTGAAAAAATAGTAAATAACTATAATTTCTACATAGTATTCAATACTCCAGAAGAATATAAGTTAGTATCAGAAAATAAGACTTTGGGTACAATACCTATTAGAATACCACTAAAAGAAGATGATTACCTTATATTCTCAGGTAAAAGGTGGATTATTTCTAAAATTGATAATGAAAAACGAATTATTTATTTAAAACCATCTTATGGTGGTAAAGCTCCAGATTTTACAGGTGACAAATCAGGGCTTGTTCATGATGAGATAAGAAAAGAAATGTTTAGGGTTTATAATTCTTTTGACACTCCAATTTTTTTGGATCCAAAAGCAAAAAAACTATTGGATGAAGGACGAGCATATTTTAATAACTATAATTTGAAGAATAATTTTGTTATCCAAGACGGATTAGCCTCATTAATTTTTTTGTGGACTGGAGATATTAAACTTAATACCCTTTATCTAATCTTGTCAAAACAAGGATTAAAAGCGTCGATAGAAGATGGGGCAATATTGGTTGAAAGCATTGATAAAGATCTTCTAAAAAAAATATTGATAGAAATTATAAATGATAAAACAATTACCCCACAATCTCTTGTAGAATATGTAAAAAATAAAAATAATGAGAAATACGATGAATTATTATCTGAAGAATTATTAATACTTGATTATTCAATAAAAAATATAGATATTGAAGGATTGAGAGAAGAATTAAAAATAAAATTTTTAATTTGTGAATAAAATAATAGATAAACATCATTAAGAAACATATTGTTATATAAAAATTCTTTAAAGAAGGTGAATATGATAGAAATAGACTTTCAAAAATATCTTTTGTCAAAAAAAAATCTTGATAAAAGAAGTATAAATAAAGATGTTTTCAAATCTTTTTTGAGAAAATTACTCGCTTTAGGTAAAAATAATACGAAAATTATCGATGTTGGTTGTGGAACATGCTCTTTAGTTGAATTTATATTACAATCAGACATAATAGAAAAAATAAATTTTTGTTGTATGGATACTGACTTAATAAATTTAAAACTTGGAAAAAAAAATATCTATAATTTTGCAAAAAAAAATTCGTTTAATATTTATAAATCCAAAGATTTTTTTAAAATAAGAAAAGGAGATATTGATTGTGATATATTTTTTTTAAATTCTGATATTTTTTCGCAAGAATTAATAGATAATTTTTATAATAGAGATGTTGATTGCATCATAGCCAACGCTTTTATTGACATTGTTCCTATTGAAGATGCAATTACTGTATTCAAAAAACTCTTAACTATAAATGGCTTCGTTTATCTAACTATAAATTATGATGGAATTACTACCCTACGCCCTTCTTTTAATGATTTTAATTTTGAAAAACTTCTTTTGAAAGAATACAATAAAACTATGGACGAAAGAAAATTAAACGGAAAATTAACTGGTGGTTCAAACACTGGTAGTAAAATATACGATGCTTTTTTACAAAATGGCTTTAAAATAATAAATTTTGGTAGTTCTAACTGGAATGTTTTCCCTGAAAATAAAAAATATAAAAAAAATGAGAAATTCTTTCTAAAAACAATGATTGGTTTTATCTATAATGAAGGATTAAATAGAAAAAATATAGACAAAAACAAACTCAATGTATGGTATCAAGACAGGTTAGAAAAAATTAATAATGAAGAATTATCATTAATAGTACAAAACACAGATATATTAGCACAAATTAAACGAAATTAATATATATTTTAGATAATAATAAACATTTTTATTTAAATCAATGTAATACGTGTCAATCTCCTAAAATCTGTGCTAATCCGTGTTATAGGAAGGTATTGTGAACAAAATAAAATCAAAAATTAAACTCTTTAATTCAATCTTAATAGATATAAATGATATGATTGGTTTCAAATCAAAACTATCTAAATTATTTGGATTTTTTTTATTTTTAATACCAAGCTTAATTTTTTACAAAAGAATATTAAAATTTGATAAACTTATTCTCAAAAATGATATATCTTACGCATCTAAATGGCTTTTAAAAAAATACTATAAAGGTGTAGAAATTAAATCTATCGAAAACATTCCAGACAAATCTCCACTACTGATAGTTTGTAATCATCCTGGACTTGGGGATGCTACATCGGTTTTATCTGTAATTAAAAGAAACGATCTAAAAATTGTAGTCTTAGACAAACAAATGTACAAAAGCCTTGAAGGAATAAAAGATAAAATAATAGTAATCCCAGAAGATGAAAAACAAAAATTAAAATCAATTTTACTTATAGTAAAACATTTAAAAGAAGGCAAAAGCATTTTACTTTTTGCTGCTGGAAAAATTGAAAAAGACCCATTTTTTGAAAAACATTCAATCCTAAAAGAATGGGCAAATACAATTGGTTATCTAACAATAAAATTAAATAAACTAAATATAAATTTTAACATTCTCCCAATCTTAATCGAAAATGTTTTATGCAAAAAATCTTTAGACCATAAATTAGTTTTACTTAAAAAAAACAAAGAAGAACAAGAAAAAAGTGCTGCACTGCACATTTTTCTGACAAGTTCTACAAAGGATCAATATATTAAACTTTATTTTGGTAACTTGCTTAATAGTAACACCTTAAATAAGTTCCAAAATTCTCAAGAAATTACAAATTATGTTAGAGAAAAAATTATTGGATTACATAAAAATTTGTAATACTCTGTTGACTTTTTTAATTTATAGTTTATAATTTATCATCAGGAGAAAGCTATGGACAGAAGAGAGTTTATCAAAAAAAGCATTGCTTTAGGTCTTGGTGCAGGACTTACGACATTTTTTGGTGGTGCAGAAAAAATTTTTTCGGAAGATAATGACAGCAATATTATTCCAGATTTGGTTGCTATAAAAGATGGCGAAGCTGATGCTATGTTTGATGCTGGTATTAAAGCAATGGGTGGGATGGAAAAATTCGTCAAAAAAGGTCAAACTGTTGTAGTTAAACCTAATATTGGATGGAATGTTACCCCAGAACGAGCAGGAAACACAAATCCTAAGTTAATTGGTAGAATAGTTTCTCATTGTCTTGAGGCAGGTGCAAAAAAAGTCTATGTTTTTGATAATAGTTGTGATTATTGGAACTATACATATAAAAACAGTGGGATTTCAGATGCTGTAAAACTTGCAGGAGGTACAATAGCCCCTGGTAATACTGAAAGTTACTATCAAGAAGTTAGGATTCCTAAAGCTTCTATCTTAAAAAAAACAAAAGTACATGAGTTAATACTTGATTGTGATGTACTAATAAATGTTCCTATCTTAAAACATCATAGTAGTTCAAAACTTACAATTGCTATGAAAAACCTTATGGGGGTTGTTTGGGACAGAGGTTTTTATCATCAAACTGATTTACATAAAACTATCGCTGAGTTTTGTCTTTATAGGAAACCAGATTTAAATATTGTTGATGCTTATTATGTATTACAAAAAAATGGTCCTCGAGGGGTATCTCCAGACGATGTTGCTTTAGTAAAAAATCAATTAATTTCTACCGATATTGTTGCAATTGATGCTGCTGCTGCCAAGATTTTTGGTGTAGAGCCAAATACTATTCCATATATAAAAATGGCTCATGATCTAAAAATTGGTAATATGAATCTTTCACAACTAAAAATAAAAAAAATATCGGTTTAATATGCTAAAACTTTTAAAAACATTAGTTTCTTCTATATTATTAGTTTTATTTATATTGTGTTTCTTAATAATAAACAATTTCTTCGATTTTTTGGCTAATGTTCTTACAACTATGCAATTTATGCCTTCTTTTATTAGTTTATTCAATTTAAAATCTTTTTTCACGGTTTTAAGTTTTTTATTTATAATTACATTAACTTTTCTCTTTGGTAGAATATACTGTTCTTTTATATGTCCTCTCGGTTTTTTACAGGATTTTTTCATTAAATTTACTAGCTTATATAAAAAAAATAGTTATAAATACTTCAATAAGATAAATTTTCTTAGATATGGTATTTTAATTTTATTAATTATTTTTTTTATATCAGGTAATTTATTAATCACAAATTTATTAGACCCCTACTCTATTTTTGGTAGAATAATTACAGATTTAATAAAACCTCTAATAATATGGATAAATAATTTTTTTTATGAATCTCTAAATAAATCCCAAATTTATCTATTTATCCATATAAAATTAGAAAAAATTAATTTATTTGTTATTTTTACAACATTAATCTTTTTTATATCAATTTTAATAACTTCTCTATTAAAAGGAAGACTTTATTGTAACTCAATTTGTCCAGTTGGCACTCTACTTGGTTTTATATCTAAAATTTCTTTATTTAAAATAAATTTAAATTCGGAAACTTGCACAAAATGTGGTCTTTGTGAAAAAAAATGTATTGCAAGTTGTATAGATAGCAAAAATAATTACATAGACCAAAGTCTTTGTGTTAGATGTTTTAATTGCTTAGATGTTTGTAAACCAAAATCTTTAAGTTTTAACATTCTAAAACCAAAACCACAATTTAACCTATCAAGAAGGCATTTTATTTCTAACTCATTTAATTATTTATTTGCAATATTTCTAACAAGTTTTTTTCCATTAAAATTTTTATTTGGCAAATCCATTCCACAAAAATTTAATAATAAATTAATAATTCCACCAGGCGGTTTAAATATAAAACACTTTTCAAATAATTGCACAGGCTGTCTTTTATGTGTAAATAAATGCCCCAAAAAAATAATTCGGGCTAATTTCTTAGAACATCAAGCATTACAAATAATGCAAGCATCTATAAATTATTCTTATGGATTTTGTGATTATGAATGTAATATTTGTTCACAAGTATGTCCTACAAACGCATTAATACCACTTTCTCTATCAGAAAAAAAACTTACTCAAATTGGGATAGTTCAATTTATTGAAAAAGATTGTATTGTCGTTAAGAATCAAAAAGATTGTGGTGCATGCTCTGAACATTGCCCTACAAAAGCAGTTTACATGATCCCTTATAAGGAAAATTTATTTATACCAGCAACAAACACAGAAATTTGCATTGGCTGTGGTGCTTGCGAATATGCCTGCCCTGCAATACCAAAAGCGATTATAGTTAATGGTAACTCAGAGCATAAAAAGGCAAAAATTGTAAAGTCTAACAAAAATATTGAAAAAGTTAAAAATAATGATTTTCCTTTTTAAAAATATCTTGTAAATTATTAAATTTACTGCTATAATTTATTTATATATGATAAGAAAAAATATTTGTTTATTATTACTTTTATTTAATTCTTTTCTTTTTGCTGAAGATTTAGTTCTCAATAAGATTATATACAAAAAAGTCTTATTGGATTTTGATCAACCAAGTTTAATCAATGTTTATCTTAATCCAATGAATGTCTCAGATGTTGTTGTTATGTTTAATGGAAAAGAATTAAAAAATATTCACAAAAACTTCAATTCATTTATAAAAGATGACACAAATTTTTTCCCTTCTTTTAATTTTGAAGTAACTAATGTAAAAAAAGAAAATTTACTCCAAATTTATGTTGTTTTATCTCAAGGTTTAACGATAAACTCTGAGGCAACAATATTTTTTGAAAAAGGAATTGTTATAGATGATAGTAATTTCCAAACAAAAAAAAATAAGGTCTTTTTTGTAAAAGCAGGTGAATACTATAACGATGAAATTTTTTACGATCTAAAAATAGAAAACGATAGCCTAATTGAAAAATTAGAAGAAATAGTTAGAAATAACTTTTTATATTACAAACTAAAAACTATAAAGACCGGTACTACAAGATTAGATATTTTTAAATATGATGAATCTTTAGAAAAACAGGATATTTCTCCTATCAAATCTATAAAAATAACAATTCAAAATTGATTTTTTTAAATTTTGTTTGTAATTTTTTTAAAATTATAGTATATTCACATCACTATGAAAAATATTGCATTATTTGATATTGATTACACTTTAATTTCTTGTGACAGTTTTATTTTATTTGTATTCTTTTTAATACAAAAAAATCCTCTTAAAATTATCTATTTTCCATTTTTATTTTTTGTTAGTATTTTAAGAGTTTTTAAATTAATTTCACTAGATAAATTTAAATCATATTGGCTCATTTTTATAAATAATTTCACAAAAGAAAAACTCGATTCTTTATCAAAAGAATTTGTGGAAAAACATATTCTTAAAAGAATAAAAAAAGAATCAGTCGAAGAAATAAAAACTCTAAAAGAAAAAGGCTACTTAATAATACTTGCAACTGCCTCATTTGACTTTTACATCAAATATTTTGTAGAGCATTTACCAAAGGTTGACTATTATTTTGCTACAAAAATCGTAACAAAAAACGATAAAGCAACACCTAAAATCGAAGGTAAAAACTGCAAAGGTAAAGAAAAAATTAGACGTATTTTAGAAATTATACCAAAAGAACAAATAAAAAAAGATAATTCTTTTGGATACTCAGATAGTAAAACAGACTTACCATTTTTAGAACTTGTAGAAAAGTTTAACCTTATAGACAAAAAACAATGGAAAATTATAACACAGATTAGCACTAATTAAGATTGACATAGAATTTTGTTGGATTTTATATAAATTGCCATTTTTACATCAATTTTAACAATATAATACTGATTTTGCTTATATTGACAATTGTTCAAATTGTCAATATATACCTTAAACGCTTATATATCTATTAATTCATTTATATCAAACAAATTACAAGTAAGCAATGTCAATTATATCCTTTTTAGAAGCGTTTAAGTATATATTATATGGAATAATGAGTATCTACTCTTTGTCTTCATAGTTCATATTGTCTATTTTTTTAAATCTTTTCTAATTTTTTCTAAAGTTTTTTTGCTATAAAATTTGTCACCAAATCTATAATGAAGCCCAACATTTGCTAAAGATGGAAAATTTATCCATTTGCCATCAGGCACACTACCCCATGGAATTGGAAACGTATAACCAGATTCTATAGCAAAACTCCATTCCATATTTGTACCAAATCTAACTTCGTAACCAACCATAACAGGAGAAAACAAAACATAAATAGATGTGCTAAATAAATCAAAATCAACTTTAGGAAAAATCGAATAATAAATGCAGTGTTCCTTTAAAACACCAAATCGTATAGCTACTGTTAAATCAGTTGCAAAATAAATACTATGCCTATTTTTTATAGTTAGATAATCTTTACCAAACTGTAAAAAACCTTTTTCTTTATCAATTAGACTGTCTAATGTATCTTGATATTTGTAACCAAATCGCCCTCTAAGCCCCATAAAAAAGAATTTATTTGGGGTCTCATAAATTTTAAAATGTAGTAATAAGTTGGCAAGATAAACATGAGGTAAAAGACTCGCCCCACCTTCTATACCAATATTAAAATATTCTGTTACTGCATATCTATAACCCAAAAATACTGTCGAAAATCCAGTCCATTCATCATCCGTCCTAAAATAGAATGAATGATCACCTTTTATTAACATCCCCCCTTTTTGTGAGAATACAGGATTTTCATTTTCATATTTTACTTTTCTTTCTTTTAATGCTTTTTTGTACTCTTTTTCAAATTCATCATCTTTATCAGTTCCTGCAAAAGAGAGATAGACACAAAAAATACATAGAAGCACTATTAAATTTTTCATAAATTATTACCTTCAATATCATCAATAAATTTTTCTTTTATTACCTTTTCATCTTTTTTGTTATCCTTTTCTATTTTATCAGAATCTTGCTTCTTTTTATTATTTTTTATTTTTTCTTGTTTCAATTTTCGCTCTTTCATCCTTTGTTCATCAAGCTCTTTATAAATTATTTTTCTCCACTCTGGTAAATCATCATAAGCACTACTTACAAACTCGAGGTCTCCTTCTACTGGCTTTATTTTGTAATACCTTACATAATAGGTAAGATAACTAAAAGTATCCAATAATTCTACCCCCGTAAAACAATCATCTTTGCCTCTTCCTTGATGTAAAATACCCAAAATAACACAACTATTATATGCCTGAGTTCTTGTTAAAAAAGGATTTTCTTTTGCTCCCTCAAGGTCAAATACTTTACAAACCCAATAAGCAAATTCTTTTCTTGTGATTACAGGATTTATCTCAGTTGGAATAATAGGAATTCTTACCTGAAAAAGTTTTTTTTCAGCAGCCCACAAAACATTCTCTATAAAAATATCAGTATCTTCTTTATCATCATATAAAAGCCTCATTAAAGTTATTGCATCATTAAATGTAGCAATCTCCTTTTCAGAGAGTCTTATAAAAAAATCATTCTCTTGAGAAAAAATAAAAAAATTAGATAATATAAAAATAATAAGTAAAAGTTTTTTCATAACAATCTCCATATAACAAAGATTTGCACGGATTGGTTGGAGAAATTACACAGATTATATTAAATTATCTTTTCTTCTGTCAATTTTAAAACTAATAACAACCAGTATAATCGTATCCATAACGTAATCTGTGCTAATCCGTATTATATAAATTATACTATATAATTACAAAATATTCTATTAAAATAGAAAAAAAATTAATTAATTAAGAGTATCTTTAAACTTATCCAATTCATCTCTTACAAGCAAAGCCTCTTCTCTTAAATGTTCAAAAAATATATAAATATTTTTTAAATCTTTTTCTTTTGATTTTTTTTCTATTTCAAAAGCTATTTTAGATAATTTCTTTGCTCCAAAATTTAATACAGTACCTTTAAATTTATGAGACAAATATTTAATTTGCTCAAAATCCTCTTTTAAGATAGAATCTTTAATTAATTCAATTTGTTTTGGATAATCACTAAGAAAATAATCTATAACATCAACTGCTATTTCTTTCTTGAATTTAGATAAATCCTCAAAATCAACTGATTTTTCATTATTATTCTCTAATTTTTTATCAATTTCTTTACAATCATTTCTTACAGGTAAAATAAAATGAAATATACTCCCTTTGCCTTCTTGACTTTCAAACCAGATTCTACCACCCATAAGTTCAATAAGATTTTTAGAAATTATAAGACCAAGCCCAGAGCCTCCATACTTTCTTGATGTACTGCTATCTACTTGACTAAATTTTTGAAATAATTTTTCTATTTTATTGGATGGAATACCTATACCTGTATCTATAATAGAAAAAATTGTATAAATTTCATTATTTTCTTTGAAATTATCAATTAAAAGTTTTATATAACCTTTTTCAGTAAATTTAATAGCATTTCCTATTAAATTAATTAAAACCTGTCTTAATTTAACCTCATCACCATAAATTAAATCAAAAACTCTATTATTAATAGATACGCTAAACTCTAATTTTTTCCGTAAGGCATTTAGTTTCATAATATTTTCAACACTTTTTATAATTTCTCTTAAACTAAAATTACACTCTTCTAGTCTAACATTCCCAGATTCAATTCTAGAAAAATCAAGAATATCATTTATAATACTCAAAAGTGCTTCGGCAGAAGTCATTATTAATTCTATATATTCTTTTTGTTCATCATTTATATCTGTCCCTAAAAGAATATCCGAAAATCCTAAAATTGCATTCATAGGAGTTCTTATTTCGTGACTCATAGTTGCCAAAAAATCACTTTTTGCCTTATTAGCAAGTTTAGCCTCTTCTTTTGTTAGTTTTAATTCTTTATCTAAATTAAATTTATATAAAGCAATTTCTATGTTAATTATTATTTCTTTCAAACTAAAAGGTTTAAGTATATACCCATAAGCACCATCAATTTTTGCTCTATCTAATATAGAGTTATTAGTATGAGACGTTAAAAATAATACTGGAATATTATATTTTTCATAAATTATTTTTGCAGCTTCAATTCCATCAATATCACCATCCAAAACTACATCCATCAATATTAAGTCTGGCTTACATTCCCCTACTTTGTCAATAGCATCTTCTCCAGAAACAAGTATATCTATAACATCGTAATTAGAAGACTCAAGGGATTGTTTTAAGTCATAACCAACTAAAACTTCATCTTCAACAATTAATATTTTTTTCTTGTCCATAGTCTGCCTTTCACATATGTTTTCTAATTTCACTAAATTCTATCTTATAATAAACACCATCTTGATTTTTAATTTCCATTTTTCCACGAAGTTGATAAGTAAGTAATTTTATTAATGTTAAACCAAGTGTTTTAGGTTTTTCTATGTCAATATTTATTGGCAAACCAATCCCATTATCAGAAATGCTTAATTCTATTTTGTTTTCTATTTGAGACAAGGATAGGTTTATTTCTCCTTTTTTTCCATTAGGAAAAGCATATTTAAAACTATTAGATATAATTTCATTTATTATCAAACCACAAGGTATAGCAATATCTATATTTAAAAAAACATTAGAAATATTAAGATTAAATTTAATATTAGTATCAACATTAAAAGAATAAATCAAATTATATATAAGGTCTCTTATATAACCATCAAAATCTATTTTTGATAAATTTTCTGACTGATATAGCTTTTCATGTACCAAAGAAATAGACCTTATTCTATTTTGAGATTCTTTAAAAGCTTCGACTATCTCTTGATTTTCTATTTTTTCAGCTTGAAGACTTAAAAGACTTGATACAACCTGTAAGTTATTTTTTACTCTATGATATATTTCTTTTAATAAAACTTCTTTTTCTTCCATAGAATCTTTTATTTTTTCTTCATTTATTTTTCTTTCCGTTATATCAATAACCGCAGTTAGAATTTTTGGTTGGTTATTTTGATTTTCTTCTAATAGAATACTAACAAGATTTCCATAAAAAAAAATTCCATCTTTTGTTTTTAGTTTTAATTCACAAGTTTCTTTTTGCTTTGTCTCCAAAGTTTTATTTAAATGAACAAAAAAATCGCTAAAAGACTCTGTTGCAACAAAACTAGAAAAAAGTTGTTTTACAAGTATATCTTCCTCAAAATTAAATTGTTTTATGGAAGTAAAATTTGCTTCAAGGATTAAACCATTCTCATTTAATATAAAATAACTAACAGGTGAATAATTAAAAAGTTTCAAATATTTATTTGTCATCTCTTGAATTTGATCATAAGAATTATTTAACTCCTCATTTTGAAGTTCGAGTTCAATTTGATATGTTTGTAATTCGGCAATTAATTGTTTTATATCCTTTGAACCCAAATTATTATTTCTGTCATAATTTGATAGTACTTCTAAAGCTCTTTTTCTCAATGTTTCCTTTTTTTCATCATACATAACCTACTCCTTTATGACAAGTATTTATTATCTAAAAAAAAGATAGCTCCTGCTAAATTATTTAAATCATCAAAAATAGGTATACCATCAATTGAAACTGAAATTATTTTTTCAGACTTCAATTTTATATTGTAGATCATATTTTTAATTTCATCTTTTTTAGTTTTAATTTTAGAAAATGGTAAGTCATTTAAATCAATTTCTTTATTGTTAGTATCTAAAAATATCCAGTCTGGATTATTAAAATTTGTATTTAGAATTTTATTTTTATCTATTTCAAAAATTTTTTCTAGTTTCTTATTAGTATAAAGAATTTTACCTTTATAATCAATATATAGCAAGGCTTTTGATGAAAATTTTAATATTTTTGATAAAATAGATTCTTCTATTAATAATTTATTTTCTTTTGTTTTAATATCAATAATATCTTGAGATACATTAACATAATTAGTAATTTCACCTATTTCATCCCTAATTCCAGAAATAGAAGCAGAAATCCAATACAACTCACCATTCTTTTTTCTATTACAAAGTTTACCCCTCCAAATTTTACCTTCTTTAATAGTTTTCAAAATATCTTCATAAACAGATGGTGACATTAAAGCAAACTTTAAAATCCGAACATTTTTTCCTATAATCTCATCTAAACAATATCCTGTTTTTTCAAGAAATATTGGATTGACATATTGAATGTTTCCATTTACATCTGTAATTATAATAGAATTTAAACTTTGCTCTACTGCATAAGAAAATTTTTTGATATTTTCTACGGATTCTTTTAATTTTGTTATATTAACAAATGTTAAAACACATCCTTTTACTTTATTATCCTTCGTTGTATAAGGTAAAATTCTTAGCAAATACCAACTTCCTTTTATAGTTTGAATTTCTATTTCTTTTAAGATTAATGATTCAAAGACTTTTTCAGTCTCTTCAACTAAATCTATATATTTAAAATTGCAAGAAATACGACTTAATGGTTTACCAATATCTGATTTTAATAAATTTATTTCGTCTCCATCAACTTGAATATATTTTCTTATATATAATTTTTTATCAAGAAAAATAGTAACATTATCAGTAATTTTTGATAAATTATTAATATCATCATTCAAATCTGTAAGTTCTTTTATCTTTGATTGATATTGAGAACTTATTGTTATTATTTCTCCATTCAACTCCTCATTTATACTTTGTAATTCCTCATTTGCAACAAGTAACTCCTCATTTGTTGACTGAAGCTCTTCTTTTGAAGTTTCAAGCTCTTCAATTACTGTTTGTAAATCCTCTTTAATGTACTGTAAATCATGTTCTAAATCCATAATCCTTTGACTTGCCTTATTTTCAACATCAAATCTTTCTATATTATCATTAGTATCTAAAATTTTATTTTCTTGAAAAATTATCAGAATATATGTTTGATCTGTTTTTGTATCAATACAAGGCTTAATATTTAAAGTTAAAGATTTTACCACATCTTTTTCTTTAAAAATAACATCTTTATAAATAAGTTCTTTTTTATCTTTTAATACTCTATGAATAGCAGTGCTAAGAGCTATTGACAGGTCATCTTTTACCATTTTTAGAATATCAAGACTTATTTTACCAGAAGGTATCTTTAAATATTGATTAATATCACCATAAGCATGCAATAATTCATTATTTTCGTTTACTATTATACTTAAAGGAACATATTGTTCAATTAATTGTTCATAAATAGAATTAATAAAAATATCAGTGGCACTATTCTTTAATTTAGAAAAATTAATTCGTTCTTTGGAATAGGCATCTGTATTTTCTGGATTATAAATATTAATAGAATCTATTTCCATTGTTTTGATACCGTCTTGATGTTGATAAATTTTAAATTTGGATACAAAAGAAACAAAAAAATTGTCCCAATCACCAATAGTTTCAGATGTACCCAAAAATAAAAAAGAACCTTTATTCAAAGCGAAATGAAACAGAGAAATTACTTTTTTTTGTAAAACATTTTGTAAATAGATTAAAAGATTTCTACAACTAATCAAATCTATTTTTGAAAAAGGAGGGTCTTTTATAATATTATGTCTTGCAAAAATAATCATTTCTCTAATGCAAGGCATAATTTTATAATTATCACCTTTTTTTGTAAAATATTTTTGTAATCTATCCTCTCCAACATCAGCAATTATACTTTCTGGATAAATTCCAGTACTTGCAATGCTAACAGCATTTGTATCTATATCCGTTGCAAAAATTTTAATATCAAATTTCTTATTTGTTTTTTCCATATATTCTTTAAATAAAATTGCAATAGAATAAGCCTCTTCGCCAGTAGAACAACCAGCAACCCAAACTCTTATTGGAGAATTTGAAATTTTATTTTCAAAAATTGATGGGATAACTTTTAGACTAATTTCTTCAAAAGCATCTGTGTCTCTAAAAAAACTCGTTACTCCTATTAATAATTCTTTAGATAATGTTATAATTTCATTTGAATATTCTAATAAATATCTAACATAATCATTTAAATTTCCTATCTGATTTATAGAAAGTCTTCTTTCTATTCTTCTTAATACTGTTGTTTCTTTATAATAACTAAAATCAATCCCTGTTTTATTTCTAATTAATGCAAAAATCTTTGTTAAACAATCATTATCTTGTAATAAACTAATATGATTCTTACTTAAAACATAAGGATTTTGTATATATTTTAGCAATTCTTCTGGCATTTTTTCAGCTGATAAAACATAGTCTACAATACCAGTAGAAATAGCACTCCTTGGCATACCATCAAATTTTGCACTCTTTTCATCCTGAACCATAACCATTCCGTTAGCTTCTTTTATAGCTCTGATGCCTCTTGTTCCGTCACTTCCTGTTCCAGACAAAATTATGCCAATCGATTTTTTACCTTGATCCTTTGCCAAAGATTTAAAAAAAATATCTATTGGTAAATTTAAAATCATCGTTCCGTGTTCATGCTCTGAGTCTGTTAAAATTAACTTTTTATGATAAATTGTTATATTTTTTTTAGGGGGTATTAAATAGACGTAATTTGGTAAAACAATCATTCCATCTTCAGCTTGTAAAACTTTCATCTTAGTTTTTTTTGAAAGAATCTCAGCCATAAGACTTTTATAATCGGGAGATAAATGTTGAACCACAACAAAAGAAAGCCCAGAATCAAAAGGCATATTTTCAAAAAAAATACCTAAAGCTTCAAGCCCTCCAGCAGATGCCCCTATGCCTACTATATAATGATTTATATCCTTAATAGAATAGTCAATTTTATCTGAATTATCAAAATTTCCACTATCTAACAAAATATAGCTCCTTTTTAGTTAAACCTATTTATTAATAAGCATTACCTCTTCAAAAAATAGATTAACGCCTTGTCTATCCTGCCAGATAAAAACATTCTCTAAATTAGAATTTAATTTAGTATTATGTATAATAATAATGAATTATAAATAAAAAATCAATGATTTTTAAAAAGTTAATTCATAATTTGGATAAAATAGTTTTTTTTGCTACAATGGATGTCAAATTAAAATTTAAGAGGTTTTAGCCACAGAATTCCAAAGAAAAATGAGATGTAGATACCTGATAAATTTCCACTTTCAATCTTAATGGAGATAACTGAGGCTAAATACCCATTCTTTCCAAAAATCAGTATTATTTACTTATTATTTTTATTTCGATAAATCTTTTTTCTAAAGGAGTCTCTCTTTGATAAACTCTTCCTGAGGCAAGTATTTTTATTTGGTCCTTATTTATCCCTCTACTAATTAATATATTTTTTATAGTCATAGCCTGTTTTTTTGCAAACTCAATTTCTTTAGTCGGATCACCAAAATAAATAGAATATCCACCAATTGCAATAATTAAATTTTTGTTACTATTAAGAATTTTAGAAATACTTTGAATTATTGCAAGCGATTTTTTACTTGTTATCGAATCATTATCAAAAAATATTCCATTTATTAAAAGAGTTTCTCCTTTTTTAGCAGAAACAAAGTCTTTTGATATTTTTTGTTGATATTCTAAAAGTTCTGTATCTTCTTTTTTTTGAATAATTTTATTTTCAGTCACATCTGAGGTAGTATCTTTTTTATCTATTTTTACAATATCTTTTGTATTATCATCTTTTGTACTATCATTTTTTTTATCTATTTTTACAATATCTCTTGTACTATCATCTTTTTTGTCTATTTTTACAATATCTTCTTTTTTATCTATTTTCTTTACGATTTTTTTATCTTTAACATAGTTAGAAAAATCGACATCAAAAGAAACTCCTGTTGACCAAACAAACATAGCTGTATTTAGCTCGCTTTGATCATTCTTATAAAACCAATTCATAATTCCAATATCAATATATAAATTAATCCATTCAAAAAAAGGTTTAAAGTTAGTCCTTATTGCACCATAATAATAAGGAGACGCAAAAACTGGATTAAAAAATATGTCAAATTTATTGTTAATCTCAAAATTTATATATTTAAATGGCATGTAAAAAATAAAATCTAATAAAAAAGAAAGCCCACCCTCATTCTTGCTTATTACCCCAAGAGAATTATAATTAATCGCAGATTTAAACCATCCTCCACCAATTCCACTTTTTAGCTCAAAATAACGGATAGGTTTATAATAAAAATCAAAAAATCCATTTAAGATATTCCATGCACCCTTAAATTTACTTATATCAGCATTTGTAAAAGAAAAATATCTTTCTTGAATCTCAAGTCCAAAAGTAAAATTTTTATATTTAATACCCCCCATAAAAAAACCTTCAAAAGAGATTAAATATTGATTAGAATTTTCATAAAAAAAAGGCTTTGTTAAAAAACCTGAATTGAATCTAAAAGATACATTATCTTGAGGATTTAAATAAGATGTAAAAATAAAAAAAACAAGAAATAATAATATAGTTTTCAAATAAAAAATCCTTTAAACTAAATTATAACAAATATATTAAATTTTGTCTTTAAAAATAAAAAAAATTATTGTAATGTTGTAATGGAATTTCTACCATTTTATAAAAATTATAACAAATATATTAAATTTTATCTGCAAAAATAAAAAAAATCTATTATAATTATTTAAAATGATTTTTATATGCTAAAAATTTAATTGTTCAAACAAATTCGACTCTTAGGGGATAACTAAGATAAATTTTTTGATGAACTATAAAAAAATCGTTTCTACGATTTATTAATATTTACTTTAATTCAATTTTGGATTAGAATAAAATAGAGAGTATAATTTATGTTAAATTTTAAAATATTAATAATAGATGATGACAATATGGGTCTCGAAGTAATATCTTCCATTATTCAAAAAGCTGGCTATACTGTTACAAGTGTAAATTCAGCAAAATTAGCGATTGCTATTTTAAAAGATTTTACTCCAGACCTAATATTACTTGATTTAATGATGCCAGAAATGGATGGCTTTAGTTTTTTAAAAATAATAAAAGCAGATGTAAATCTAAAGAAAATACCCGTAATCGTTTTGTCTGCAAAAATTGACAAAAAAGATGTAGTAGAAGCTTTTAAACTTGGTGCGGTTGATTATGTAACCAAACCTTATGACAGTATCGAAATAATAGCTCGCATTAATATTCATTTAGAATTAAAAAAAACCAAAGATGAACTAGAAGAAAGAGTAAATGAGTTACAACATGCTTTAAACGAAATTGATACACTAAGAAATTTACTTCCTATATGTGCAAGTTGCAAAAGGATTAGAGATGATAAAGGGTATTGGCATCAAGTAGAAGATTATATCACAAAAAATTATAAGATAAAATTCTCTCACAGCCTTTGCAAAGAATGTGCACAAAAACTTTATCCAGAGTATTATGATGAATAAATTTGTTATATGATAATATTTCTTTTCACAGAGAGAAACACAGAGAAGTCAAAAAAAATAGAACAAATGCCCATTTTTACAAAAAAAATCTCTAAATTTGAATTTTCCTATTAAATCTTAGTAAAATAACTGTTAAAATTTTAAAAATTACTGGCAATTGTTCTAATTGCCAGTATAGTATTAAAACTCATTTCTTTAAAGAATCAATTTTCTCATTGAGTTCTTTCATCATGTTTTTTAGTTCATCCATTTCAGCCTTTGTAGCAAGACCAATCTTTGAAGCCATTTCTTCTACTTTTTCCTTCATTTTATTTATATCTTCTTCATGATTTTTAAACCATTCATCCGCTTTTTCTTTGTATTCCTCTTTTTTTGTAGAAATTTTTTCTGCAAACTCTTTATATCGCTCTTCCCTTTTTGCTTTATATTCATCTGCCTTTTTTTCTATTTCTTCACCAGCTGAAAATAATAAAACTCCCAAATCTTTCAAAAATGATTTCATCATAAACCCCTTTATAACAAAAATTAACACTAATTTTATAACACAGATTTTCTCGATTACGCAGACTACATTTAGCATAATCTGTGTCAATCTATCCTAACCTGTGTTAATCTGTGTTATAATAAATATAATGATAAAAGGAAAAATTTACCAATATTTTTACAATTTATTTATGAACCACAACATTTTTTGTATTTTTTACCACTTCCACAAGGACAAGGATCATTTCTTCCTATTTTTGAACTGCTATTTTTTACAGAATCAACATCCTCTTCATCATCATCAAATTCATAATCATTATCATCTTCATAATCTAAGTCCTCATCTTCGTCTTCATCGTAATCATCATAAACACTTTCTTCATCATAACATTCATACCATTCTTCTAAGAGTTCTACGACATTATTTATTTTTTGATTTACAATTCTATCTCGTGACTCTTTTAAAACTTCATCTTCTGTTTTTTTGAATATATCTTTTATTTCTTTTAAACTATCATCTTCTGCTATCATTTGCATAAATTTATCAGAAAACTTTTTTGTAAAATATTTTTCTGCATCTGGTAACAATTCTTTTAAATAACAATCTGCGGCACTAACCAAAAGATTCAGTTTAAATAAATTTTCTTCTGTGTCAGAAATCTTAATAAAAGATTTATAAGCATTTAGAAGAGTATTTCTATCAATCTCATTATTAAGGTATAAAATAGCATAAATTTCAGAAAAAACAATTCTAGTAAAGTCTGCATTATCTGTATTCTCAACAACAGAATTAACAAAAGCAAAATCAGCATTAAAAACAGATACTATAATAGCAGGATAGAAATCCCAAAGAAGATCATCAGCAAAAAGATTATCATTTTTTGGTGGAGATAAAATAAATTTAGATATCAAAGGAAATGATTTTTTATCCCTAAAATAGGCTAACAAAAACATTGCATAAACACTACCTGTATAGTTATAATCTTCATCATCCGAGTCAGATTCTTCACCATTTTTAATTGCAGATTCTAGAATTTTATATAATTCTGGAATAATTTCTTCTTTTCTTTTTATTGCTTCTTCTACCGCCTCTTTTGGAAAAAATTCTCCATAAGTACTAATTTTTTCGATTATTTCTTTAATTTCCATTTATAAACTCCATTTTATTCATATTCAACTGGTTTTCCACCAGAATCATAAGTTTTTAATCTAATACGATTACCTTTATCGTCATATTCATAAAGATAATAGTACTGCAATTTATTTGAATTATCAAAATCAGACCTTTTAATCTGATTTCCCTTATCATCATATTCAAAAGTAGTAAAGTCTTTTAATTGTGAATCATCACTATAATTATATTGTTTTGTTTTATTTCCTTTATTATCATACTCATAAGCAATGACAATGTTACCTTTCTCATCATAGTTATATTGCTTTATGCTATTTTCTTTATAATTGTATTCATAAATAAATTTTAACACCCCATTTTCATTATAATAAGAATATTTTTTAAAACCTTTATTTATATCATACTCATAAATATATTTTGTTTTACCATCTTTAGTAAAATTAACCTGTTTTACTTTATTTTCTTTTTTATCATATTCATAACTGTCTTCAATTTTACCATCACCATTAAAATTTAAATGCTTAATTTTATTACCTTTTTCATCATACTCATACTTCGTAAAATCAAGCAAATCTCCTGACTCATCATATTTTAAATTCTTTAATTGATTACCATTTTCATCATACTCATAATTTACATAATAGAATTTTCCTTTATCATCATAGAATGTTTCTTTTATTTTATTGCCTTTTTCATCATAATCATAAATTGTTTCCAATTTTCCATTATTATATTTTAAGTTTTTTATTACACTTCCATTTTTATTGTAGTAGTAAGAATAAATTAATTGCCCCAACGAATCATAAGTATAAACTTTTGAAAGAGAACCATCTTTATTATATTCATAATTTATATAATCTTTCAGATCAGAAGTGTTATCTTTATTTAAAATTTCTATTTTTTTTCCATTTGCATCATATTTATAATAAATTTTAGACCTATTACAATTTAAACAAAAGAAAAAAACTAAAATAATAAACAAAAATCTAAACAGTAGTTTTATCATAGTAAAATCAAATTACCTTCTATGGAAACAAGAAGTAATTACCTTCTTTCATTCTATATAAATTCCGTGCCAATTTGCTACAATCTGATTAATCCATATTATAATATTATATCTTTTTAATCTTTTTTACAATAATTATTTATTCTTTTTAAAAATTTATTTGAAAACTTATAAAAAATTTAAAGACAATAAGTCTTATTCAGTTCATAAAGTACAATGCCAACACTAACAGATAGATTTAAAGAATCTATTTTATTATTTGTTGGGATCGTTATACTCACATCGCAATTTCTTTTGACAAGAGGTCTTATTCCCCTACCCTCTTCACCAAAAACAATACACGCTTTATCTGAAAATTTTACACCACTAAGTTTTTCACCATCTTTATCCGCAGCATAAACCCAATAATTGTTTGCTTTTAAAAATTCTATCGTGCGAGTAATATTTGTAACATATACTATATCTAATAAATTTACTGCACCACTTGATCTTTTTATGACAACATCGTTTATTGGAGCAGAGTTATCCTTTGGTAAAACAACATATTTTACATTAAAAAGTAAAGAACTTCGTAAAATAGCACCTAAATTACCAACATCTTTTATTCCATCAAGAATAACAGTTAATTCTTTAATATCTGTTGATTCTTCTATTTTTCTAATAAAATCTTCTTCAGATAGTACTTTATTGACATCTTCTTCTGTTTTTAAGACAATACCTTGATGATTTTTATCACCAAAATATTTTATAAAGTATTCTTTATCAACAAAACTAATTTCAATATTTTTTGTTTTTGCTTCATCTAATAATTCTTTTATAGATGGATTTGTGACATTATTTTGTACAAATAAAACACCTTTATTAATTATTTTTAGAGCTTCTTTAACTGGGTTTTTTCCATAAATATAGTTGGTTTCATTATTAATAATTTTTGACACTATCTATCTTCCCATCAAAATCAGTATCTTTTTCTACTTTTATTATTTGCCTTTTATTATTTGAATAATGCCATTCATCTACCTTGCCATCAAAATTATCATCTTTTTCTATAACCACATCTTTTAAACCACCTTCAGCATTATAAGTGTATTTTACCCACATATCAGGTTTTGTATCATTATTTGTATCATGTTCCTCTTTAAGAATAGTTCCATTTTCATCAAAATAATATATATCATCCATTTTTTCGTTATTATAGCCAAGAGTAAATAAAATCTCATCTATTTTTCTATAATCATCTGGCTTTAGAGTCTTTTTCATTATATATTTTCTTTCGTTTTCATTCTTTTCGTAGAATGCTAATAATAGATTTTTATTTTGTGGTGTTACTTTTGCAAGTATTTCTTTCTCAAAATAGTCAATAGTACTCTCTTCTGGTGTAATTTTATCCATACTTTCTTTTATTTTTACACCATTACTATTATATTCTTCAATTTTATCAAATTTACCATTAAAATTCTCATCACTCTTTTGTAAATAAACCTTATCCTTTTCTTCATATCTAATCAAATCTATTTTTCCATCATTATTAGAATCTATTTTTATTTCTTTAAAAAAACTCTTTCCTTTAACTGTAACAGTCATAAATATATCTGGTTTTCCATCAGCATCATAGTCTTGAATATCAGAAAAAATCAAATAAACTATATTTTTCTCAGATACATAAAAACACGACTCATCTGGTTTATCATTTCCATTTACATCGAGTAATTTCCAATCTTTATAAACTTCAATTTTTAACCATCTATCAATTTTTTTATCATTATTTTCATCTAAAGTAACATCAACAGAAAATGCACTGATTGCAATTAACAAAAATAAAATACAAAACTTCAATTTCATAAAAAACCTTCCTTAAAATACAGTTCTTTTCAATATATATTAAATGTTTTAAATTTGAATAGTTGTTATTATAACTTTTTTCTTTTTATTTGAGAATAGATTTTTTTAATTTTATATAATAATTTACAAACTAAAAGTTAAAGCATATACAAAAAAACTTTTTAATTAATTTGTAAATAAATAATATTAATCTTTAAAAAAACATTTTTTTCTAGTATAAGGTTTATAATAATAATTGTAATTAAAACAATTATCTGATATATACTTTGTTACATCTGCTTAATTTATTAGAATGTTTTTGTATAGCATTTCATTATTAAGTTAAAAATTTTTATATGGGGATTTTATGAGAAATAAATTTAGTATTTTACTTATCATTTTTACTTTAACAAACATTTTTTTGTTTTCTGAAAATATATATTTTTTTACAAGAACAACTTTTGCCATATCTCAATTTTGGGAAGGCGATACAACAGGAGACCCTGATTTAAACAGTCCTGCACCTGTTGCAAGAAAATATTTTTCAAATTTTTTAACTGGTTCTTTTGGAGCAGGAGTTGAAATGGTCATCTGGGACAATGGTAAAAAAAGAGGCTCTCGTATTTTTGCTAAGGCTGGTATAGATGTGTTATTCGCAGGACCTACTTATCTTGGATATTACAATTATGATCCTAATAAAGCATTAAGTAATGACCAACTAAAGTCTGTCAATTTGAATGGTGGTCTATTATATACAGGATTTGACTTAGACTTGTTTATTGGTGGAAGTTTTCCAAAAACTGATTTGTTATGGGGACTTGGTTCAATGTTTTATTTTATGTTCCCTTCTTATGGACAAAATTATAATGTATCATCCTTTTCAGAAAGGTTTAACTTTTATGCAGCCCCTGCTTTACTCATAGCTTATGATATTTTTATACCAAATACAAATCTTAAAATCACACCACAATTAAGGACTGGTTTTACATGTTTACCACTCATACCAAACGATATGATGAAAAACGAAACTGATGGCTACAAACAAAAAGAAATGTATAGTGGTTTCTATATTGATTTATCTGTATCATTTAGTTTTTATGCAATACAATGGAAAAAATAGTCTATTTCTATTAATATTTTTGTTTTCAGTAACATTTTCTTTTGGTATAGGGATAACTCCGTATATTTTTATCATCGAGTTTGAAGAAAATACAACAGATATTGTACCAAATATGATCTATTATAAAGATTGTTCGCTTGATAAAATAGAACCAGAAGTTAGATATGACAAAAACTATATCAAACTAAAAAAATTAAATTATCCAAAAGAAATTGATATTGAACAAACAAATTTAATAGATGACCTCGAGGATAATAAAAATCATGATCTCATTCACACAAAACAAATAGAAAATACTCTAAATAAACCTATTCCCAAAAAAATTAATTTTAAGATAGAAAGCAATTTTTTTTATAACAATTTTTATTATTCAACAAGTAATTTTGAGATTTTTAATAAAAACGTCTATGAAAGGTTATTTTTACAAACAGACAACAATAAAATCAACTTAAACAATATTTTTAAGTTAAATACAACATATAATTTTAATTTTGAGAATAAAATAGATTTCAATTATGGAAAAATTTATAAAGAAATATATTCTAATTTTATTTTTACCGAAAACCTGAAAAATATTAATTTTAGTGAAGATATTGCTTTTGGCTATGATATAAAAAATAATTTTATTAAGAGTGGAATATTTTTTTTGGTAGAAATAAAAAAACAATTTGTCCCACAATTTTTATTTTATTATAATGGACTTGATTTTTTTATTGGAGGAGGCTTTAGTTATAAGAATAATTTTTTAGAAACAAAGATTAACAATGATATTCAGTTAGATTTTGTTAAAAATTATAAATTTAATTTTGATTTTTATATTAATTTTAATTATTCTTCTATTTTTAGCCTATCTTTAATAAAAACAGATGATAGATTTAAAGGAGAAAATTTTTATAAATACAAAAAAATCATTGACGACAAAGAAGAAAAAAATATATTATCTTTAAGTGGAATTGATTTTAAATTTAATAAAAATATAGTTTTTTTCAATATTTTGACGATTTTCTACTTTGATTATTATTTTTTATCTATTGATTTGATTAGAAATATAGTTTTTAACAAACCTAATATTTTTTGTAAGTTTGAATTAGCATTTGACTTAAAATATTTTTTACTTAATTTTTCTTCAGATATTAACTTATCTGACCTAAAAACTATCGATACCAGATTTTTGTTAGAATTTAGAGACATTAAAACAAATTTTATTACATTTAATGCTGGATTAGCTTCTTATTTAAAAAACAATTTTGACACAATAGAAATTACAAGTAATATAAAGATAGACTTTAATATAACTAAAAATGGATTACTATATACAAGATTTAACGGTGGATTAGCCTTAAATAATCTTAAATCAAATATTTCAGCACAATTTATCTATTTTATAGAAGGTGGGTTTAAAGCATTTTTTTAAACGCCAATCATTTTTTGGATTGTCCTAATTAAAAAATAAATGGATTGCATTGTTTTAAATCCAAAATGTTTATAATAAATTAGATGAGAGTCATTTATATCTTTTTTTTGTAAAATAATTTCAGTCATAATACTAAATTTTTTCAAAAAATAAAATTTTTGTTCCATTTCACAAATTAAGTTTTTCCAGTTATTTAAAGATTCATCATCATTTTGATTAAAATCAGTCTTTTCAAATAAAATCTTTAATCTTTGAGAAAATTCAAATAAATTATTTATCATTTCATTAAAAAAAGTATTTATTTGACCTTTTTCTATCAATTTTAAATGATTTTGACTCAATAAGTCTTTTGAATTAATCCTATTGCTATCATCTATTATATTCTCTAACTTTTCTTCCTTTAAATTTTCTATTTTTAAAGAATGATAAATTGAGTTATAAATATGTATATCTGGATTATTTTTTGCAAAATGACTAAAATAAGATGCGTAATTTTCTAACACAAAATCCGTAAGAACATTTTTATCACTGATTTTACTTTTACCTGTTTTTATGCTTCTACAACTTATAGCCTTTGCCATCATAGACTCCGGTGGTGAAAAATAATTTGATAAAAACATAGTCTTTTCATAATAAGGAGAATCTTTACAATGAGTAATAAAATCTGGAAATGACAAATCAAGCCCTGCAAGGTATATTTTTTTAAAACCAAAGCTAATTGCAAGATTGAGAGCATAGTCAGCCACAGTTCCACCAGTATCGATTCCATTTTTTGGAATACCAAAACTATCAAAAAAATATTCGATTATACTTTTGTTAAAAATATTATTAGTAAAAGTAAAATATATATTATCCACTAACCTACCCAATTTTGGATAACAAATAATATCAAAAATATAACTAATTTCACTCTTTTTATCTAAAACAAAATCATCAAGACTATAAAATTGTCCATCAAGTGACACAACAAAGTCTGGTTTAATATTATTTTTTAACAGTGGTTTTAAAGCAGTATCAACAGCAAAAAGTGTAATTTTATCTCTATTATTTCTTATGAAGGGAATATCATTTGTTAAATTTGGACCTGCACATGCTATTACACACAAATTATTCCCCATATCATTCTTTTTTATATCAATAATAGGAGATTTAGAAAATTGCGAAGAATTATAAATAAAATTCTTAGTCCATAAACCTATAAAAGTTGACTCTGTTAGTATATTTTGCGTGATTATACTAAATGACTTTTTTATTAAATTAAAAAAATTAGCCTCTTCTTTTGGTAGAATATTCTTATAGCCAATATTAGAGTAATAATAAATCCTACCCTCAGAAAAAAAATCATTTTTTTCAATAAAATTGTAAATTTCTTCATCATTTATAATTGAAACCAAAAGTAGTTTTTTATCTTTAAAAATACTTTGGTCATAATATTTTTCTTTATAAAGCAAAAAAATCTCTTTAATGGGTTCATAAATTATAAAAATAGAGTCTGGATTATTACTAATTATGTTATTAATTCCATAACCAAGCCCAACTCCAAAAATTATTATTAGATTCTTACCTTTATAGATAAAATTTTTAGCTTCAGCTTCCGGATCAAATTTTGAGTGTATATATTTATCATTTATGATTAGAATATCTTTATTATTTCTTGATTTTTCTATTTTAAAAGAAAAAAAAGAGCTATCATTATCGATAGCTCTATTATTGTTAATATTAGACATAATTATTCTTGTTTTTGGATAAAATCTTGAATTTTGAATACATAACTAAAGTTATCTACTATTTCATATTTTTTTCTTTCTTTTGTATAATAATCGCCTTCTATATCCATACTCTTTCCATTAGAATATTTTTTGCTTAAATCATCATACATATCCTCAAAAGATTTTAAATCCACATCAGCCTTATCAGAAACCATAGCAATCATATAACCATTAGAATGTTTAAAAGGTTCTAAAATATCATTTTTTTTACTCTTAAATGCTTTTGCTATATAATTTTTATCATCTGTCAAATCTGGATTAACATTAGGCATCCCATAACCTAAAAAGCTTGATGCCCCTGAAGTCTCTACTTTTAAATTAAATTTATTAGCTGCTTTTTCCAAACCATCTTTTTTGGCTAAAGCATATAACTCATCAGCTTTCTTTTTATTTTCATCTTCAATTGCTTTAAAATTTCTTGCTATATATTCGCTTTTAAGTTTTTGTTTTAATTTATCATCTGCTAATTCTGGATATCTAACATCTTCAATATAGAAAACAATAGGTCCAACTGATGTTTGGACAACTGTTTTAGCAACTTCTTTATTTTGAGTAGTTCTAACAGCATTTTTTAAATCGGCATTCTCAAAATCATCTATAAAACTATATTCTGAATCATAAACTATATTTACAATTTTATCTTCTATTTTTAATTTATTACCAATTTCTATAAATTTTGCCTTATCTTTTGTTACTTCTTTTAAAGCCTTTTCTGCTTCTGTTTTATCTTTAAAAACTAATCTTGTTAATTTATATTGTTTATAACTATCTTTGTTTTCATCATAAAACTTTGCAAGAAGTTTTTCATCTACTTCTTGTGTAGAAAGATTGATATATTTTAAAGTAACTTTAACATTTTCTAATTTATAATTTTCTAAAGCTTCTTCTTGTGTTACTGGAAGTCCTTTAAAATAATCTTGTACAAAACTATCATAAAGTAAATCTTCTTGAATTTCTTTTGCGTATTTGTTTACTTTACCTCTTTCTTTTTTCATGGCTTCATAATTAATATCACCTTCACTATCAGAAAAATATCTTTTACCAACTTCTTTATTAAGCCAGTTTTTTGATATTGTGATATTCATTTTATGTGCATTTTTCATTCCTATTATTTTATTGATTGTATTATCAAAAATCATTCTCGCATATTGATATTTTTGGTAAGGATTTATTTGTTGTGAAGACATTATCGAAGAAAGTCTAATATTAAACTCGTCTTGCCTTCCAAGTTGAATTTTTTGGTTCATAATTCTACCAACATAAGAGTTTGGGTTATCTCTATTTTGAGCTACTTGAGCTTCTTGTGGAATAGAAATTGTACCATCTTCATTTTTTATCTTAGTTTTACCTAAATCTTTTATAAAATCATTGATACCAAGTAGTGGTCCACCTGTAAAAATAAAAGTAACAACAATAATTGCTATTACAAATGTAACTAAAAAATTTCTAATCGATGTCTTTAAATCCTCTTTCTCTTTTTTGACTTCTTTATCGTTCATAAACCATCCTTAATTTTTATATCTAAGTTTTTTACCGAAGTTTAATATTCTTGTCGGTTCATAGCAGTAAAAAATACCATTTTAAATTATAAATGTCAATCACGGATAAAAAAAATGTCAAAAAAAATAAAATATAGCTTTTTTAAACTTTATAAAATAGTTTCCTTACGAAAAGCCAATAAAAAATATCAATATCATAGATTAAAATAACAGTATAAAACTTAGAATACAAACATAAATCTATGAATTTTGTTTTTTATATTAGATTAATGATGTTATAATTCTATTTTAAGTAAGAATATAATAAAAATAACTTATATTCGATAAAACTTAATATTCTATAAATTAAAAAAAATACACATTATCGTCATATTTTTTTATAAAACAACAGAAATATAAAAAAATATTAAAAAAGAAATTGACAGAAAATTCTAAATAATTTAAAATTCAAAAGTTATATATGGGGGAATTTTCGTTTTTTTCTATAAGGGGGGGGAATGTTATTATTAGCTATTCTTATATCAGGAGCTATTTCTTTTAGTATTGCATTAGTTTTTAGGCAACTCGATAAAAATAATAGAAGTTTTGAAAAAATTGCTAAACTTTCAAAAAATATTAAAGATGAATTAGCTTCTTTTGCGGATGAAAAAATCCAATCTTTAAGAGATTTTGATAATTGCATTGATGTTTCAATTCAAAAAGGCAGTAATTTAATCAATGTTTTAAAATCTTCTATTTCTGAGCTAGAATCTAAGTTAAATGGTGTGAATAAAGAAACTGATAAAGTTAATGAATTTTATACTCAACTTGAGATTATTGGTAAAAATATAGCTGGTATTGACCAAGAATTTAAAAATATAGCCGAAAATTCGTCTTATGTTAAGAATGTTGAAGAAAAAATAAACAAATTTAAAAAAGATATTGCTTTAATAGAAAAAAACATTACAAGAATTGAAGATGATTTAAGAAAAGAAAATTCTCAAGCCCTCAAAAATATTACAGAAGAAATTGTTTCTGAAACACAAAATGAAATCAAAAATATTAGAGATAGCTTTTTAGTTTCATTTAAAGAAGTAGAAAATAAAAAAGACAGTATTATTGAAGATATTGAAAGAAAAAATAATGAAATGAATAGTAAAATATCAGAAACAGAGAATATATTAGATAATTTCGCACAAAGACAAGAAAAATTTGTTATTGAAAATAATGAAAAATTATACAAAGAAATAAAATCTGTTGAGGATAAATTAAATAATATGAAAGACAACTTTATTGGAGTTGTTGTTGAAGAATTTAATAATCTAAACTCAATTAATAACTCAAAAGTTGAAGAAGTTAAAAATGACATCGCAAAAATTGAAATAGAATTAACTGATAAAGTTAATGAAAAAGTAGCAAAATTTAACACAATCATATCTGAAATGGAACAAACTGGCGAAAATGTTGATAAACTTGTCAAAGAAGAGTTTAAAGAAGAAAAAACTAAACAATTAGCCGAAATTAGAACAATTTATAGTAATATTCTAAAAGAAATTGATACTTATAATGAAAAATTAAAAAATGAAGCTAAAAACAATATTATTAAGGTATTAAGAGAAAATGAAGATAAATTTAAAATTTTAAATGAAAACTTTAAGAAAATGGAAAAAGATGGACAAATTAAATTAACATCTTTTGAAACAACTTTAAATGAATATTCAAACAATTTTGAAAGATTAAAATTAGATATTTCAAAAGAAATAGAACATAAAGCAAAACAATTTGATGAATATATCAATACTTCAAGTGAAAAAGTAATTACAAACATAAGTATTACGTTAAATAAAGTTTCTTCTGATGCAAATGGTAAAACAAGCGAGATCACATCTAAATTTGAAAATCTTTTTGCAAGTATAGAGTCAAAACTTTTAACAACTGAAAAAGAATTAGTTGAAAACTCAAGAAAAATCGAGACTTCGTTATCTAAAAAAGCAAATGATTTAGAAAATACATTATTTAATAGACAAAATGACTTGGAACAAAATATTCTAAAGGATATTGAGGCACGGTATCACAATTATAAATCTTCTATCGAAAATAATTTTAATGAAAACTATTCTAATTTGAATAATTTTGTAAGTGAATCAAAAAATGAACTTTCTTTATTAAAAGAAAAATTGATGGAAACTATCAATAAATCAAACGATGAGATTAGTACAGTTAGAGAAAAAACAATTATTTCTTTTAATCAATCAAAAGAGAATATTGAGTTAGAACTTGGTGATTTTTACAATAAAATAAAAAAAGAAGTTGAAAATGTAGAAGGAAAAGTCAATAGTATTGAAGATTCTTTTATACAAAGACTAAAATCTTTAGATACTCTTGTTGAAGAAAAAATTGAAAACAATGTTTCGTGGTGTAATTCAAAAATTAATGACTTGTACAATAGAGGCAATGAGTTAGATACTCTCTTTAATACTAAAATTGGTCAAACCGAAGAACTTTATAATAAAAGTTTAATTAAATTAAGGTCTGATAATGAACAGAAACTTAATTTAGTCGAAAATCAATATAAAAACTTGGCTAATTCTATTAATGAGATTAAAAACAATATTGATAACGATATTACATCATTAGTGTCTAATGCTTCTACAAAATTAAAAGAAGAATATAGACAACTCGAGGAAGAGTCATTAAATACAGTGAATGGCTATAAAAATGATTTGGGGAAAATAAAACAATCAATTAAGTTTATTGAAGAAAAATATAACGAAAGATTGGACAATAAATTTGACGAAATTGATAAAAATTTAATTGGTAAAATGCAAGATGTTAATGAAATTGTTGATAAAATTCAAGAAATTAATGAAAAATATAATATTAAGTTTAATGAACTTGGAGAAAGATTCAAAAACTACGAATCTGACCTTAATTTAAGATCAAATGAAATTGAAAAAAGATTAAACGAAAAAGGCGAAAAGATTCTATCTGGTAGACTCGATAAAGTAAACGAAATATCTTATAAATTTAATGAAGTTGTAGAAAACATCAATGGTTTAAAATCTAAAATAGATACTGAAATCTGCCAAAAAGTTGAGGATGGTAAACTTGAAATTAATAAAGTCTTTGAAGACGGGAAAAATTTTGTTTTTACAAATTATAATAATTTGGAAGAAGAAACAGTAAACCGAATTAATACTTATAAAAATGAATTATCTATCCTTAAAAATAACCTAAATGACATCGAAATCAACTTTAATAAACTATTTGAAGAAAAATTAAATCAAACTGATAATGTTTTAAATGAAAAAACAAATCAATTTAATGTAACTTATTCTTACTTTGTTGAAGAATTGAATAAAAAGATTAATCTTTTAGAAGGAGACTTTAAGAATAAAATAGTTGATTTGGAAAATAACTATAAAAATTGGAATGAAAAAGTTACAAACGAAAAGTTGATTGAACTTGAAAGTTTCACTGATAAATTTAATAGCATTCAATCTCAAATACAGGATGTTAAACAAAAATTAGAAGACGAAATAGGAAGTCAAATTGAAAATGGCAAAAAAGATATTGCTAATATTTTTGAGAATGGAAAAGAAAACATAACAAAGCAATATAAAAATCTTGAGCAAGACACAGCAAAAAACCTTGAAATGTTTAATTCTGATTTAAATAAGATTAAACAAAACATGAAACTTATTGATGAGAAATTTAGCGGAAGATTTATAAAAAAATTAGAGGATGCTGATGTAAAACTTGTTGAAAAACTTCAAGAAGTCACAGAAAAATCAAAAACTTATTTTACACAACTCGGTTTAAAATGGAATAATAATGAAACAGATTTTAACAGAAAACTTTCTGAGATTGAGAAACAATATGTTGATAAACACGATAAGATATTACTTGATAAGACAAATGACTTGGCTGAGTTAAAAACAAGGTTTGATGGTTTAAATGTTCAAATAAATAACTTTAACAATAAAATTAATGTAGAACTTGAAGAGAAATTTGAAGCAGGTAAAAATGAATTAAATAATATCCTCAACAATGGTAAAGATAAACTTGTCACTGAGTACAAAAAACTTGAAGAGCAAACTGTTGCAAGCATTGCTTCTTACAAAAACGATTTGTTAAAAATCAAACAAAATTTACAACAAGTTGATGATAAGTTTATGGAAAAATTTGACAAAAAGTTAAATGAAGTTGACAATAGAGTAAACGATAAAGTTGTAGAATTTCAAGATGTTTATAAGGATAATATATTAGAATTCACCAATAAAGTTAAAATTCTTGAAAAAGAGTTTGAAAATAAACTTAATTCAATAGAAAAAGTTTATAATGAAAAAGGTGATGCTATGGTTGCCAAAAATCATGAGAAAATTGACGAAGTTAGAAATATTTTTGCTGACCTTACTCTACAACTTGATAATATAAAAATCAGACTTGACAGTGATATAAACGAAAAATTAGAACAAAGCAAACTTGAAATTGCAGATATTTTTGCAAAAGAAAGCGAGAATTTAATCAATAAATTTAAAGATATTGAGGATAATGCTCAATTTAGGCTAAATGAATATTGGGATGAGTTAATTAAGATTAAAGAAAGCTTTAAAAATATTTACATCTCATTTCAAGAAAAAATTGATGATAAGTTTAATAGTGTTGATTCTACAATGTTACAAAAACTTGGTGAAATGCAAGAAAAAATGGGTAAAAATATTTTTGATTTATCAAATAAAATTAAACTCACCGAGTCTGACTTGGTAAATAGCATTTCTTTATTAAAAGATGATTTTGCTAAAGAAGAAGAAAAAACTCATATTGCAAATCTTGACAAATTGAATCTTTTCACAGAAAAATTTGAAGATTTAAAGACTGCTTTAGAGTATCTAAAAAATACTTTTGACTCAGATGTGACTTCTAAAGTTGAAAATGGCAAAAAAGAAATATATGAACAGATCGAAAACGAAAAAATTAAAATATTTGATATTTACAAGGAAGTTGAAAATCGTTCTATCGAAAAAATTGATAATTATAAAGAAGAACTTGGTAAATTGGAAAATAAAATTTCAAACATTGATGAACTTTACAATAAACATTTACAAGAAAAAATTGCAGAAATTGATAATGAAATTACAGAAAAGAAAAACCAAATTGATGAAGAATACAATTTTGCTGTTGGAAACATCTCTGATAAACTCAGAAATATTGAGTCAGAATTTTCACAAAAACTTTATATAATCGAAAATGATTATAAAGAAAAACAAAAATCTATTTTTGATGAAAATACAAAATTTGTTAATTCTATAAACAAAGATTTTAATAATCTCAAAAATGAAATTGAAAACCTCGATGATAGAGTTAATTTGGAAATTAAAGGAAATCTAAACTCCTCATTGGAAGTTTTACAAAACAAATTACTCAATATCGAGTCTGATTTTACTAACAAGTTAAATACTTTAGAAAAAGACTATTTTGAGAAACAACAATCTATGTTAAACGAAAAATCTCTATTTGTTGATGATTTTAAGAGTAATTTCAACCAATTAAGAGAAGAAATGGATATTCTTTCTACAAAAACAAGCGATGCTGCTCAATCTAACTTAGAATTTGCTATTACTAAAATTGGAAATAAATTAGGTGAAGTAGAAAATATTTTTAATGAAAAGTTATCAGAAATAGAAAAAGAATATAAAGATAAGCAAGATATTATATTAAACGAAAAAATTAACTTATTTACTAATTTTAAAAATGATTTTAGCAGATTAAAAGAAGAAATAGATAATTTAAACACAAATTATAATAGTAAACTCAATGAAAACCTTGATATTGCTATAAAACATATTAATGAAAAAGTAGATGGAGTTCAATCTGATTTTGGCGATAGATTATCTTCAATTGAAAAAGAATATAGCGATAAGCAAGAATTGTTGTTAGCAGAAAAACAACAAATACTTGAAAATGTAAATAACGATTTTAATGATCTAAAAGTAAAAATTGATAATATTGATAGTATGGCAACTGATGAAATTACAGAAAAACTTAAAACCGGAATGGAAAACATTAATAAATTGTTTAACGAAGGTAAAGATCGATTATTTAATGAATTTAAGAAAGTCGAAGATAATTACATCAATAAAATCAATGAGTACAATACTGATTTACAAAAAGTTAGAGAAGAAATTAACTTTATGGATGAAAAGTTTAATAGTGAGTTTAGCAATAAATTAAATGATGCTGACAATAAACTTTTGGAAAAACTTAAAGATTTGGATGATAATTACAGTTTTAATGTTTCTAATATTTCTGATAAAATTAGAGATTTGGAAAGTACTTTTTCAGCAAACATTAACGAAATAGAGAAATACTATAAAGAAAGAACTAATAATTTGATTAATGAGACAGAAAATCATATAAATCAAATTGGTTCTGATTTTTCTAACTTAAATCAAAAGATAGAGAGCGTTAGTTATCAACTTGAAAATAATATTAACGAAAAAATAGAAGCTGGTAAATCTGATTTCACAACTATACTTAACGATGCAAAAGAAAATTTTAGCTTAGAGTACAAAGAAATTGAAAAACAAGGCAAAGAAGAACTCAATAATTTAGTTAATAAATTAAACTCAGTAAAAGAAAATATCAATTATTTAAACGATGATTTTTCAGAGAAATTTAATGAAAAGATAAATAATTATGACCAAAAGTTTCAAGATATTACAAATAGCGTTTGGAATAAATATAAATCAACTATTGATGACTTAAATAATAATTTATCTAATGTAGAATATGATTTCAAGACAAAAATAGATCAAATTGAACAAACATTCAACCAAAAAAATGATGATGCTTTGTCTGCTAATTTTGAAAAATTGAATGGTTTTGAGGTTAAATTTAATCAAATTGTGGATTCTATCAATACTATAAAATCAAATCTTGATAATGATATAAAAAACAAGATTGAACAAAACAACAAAGCGATTGAAAAAGCACTTTTTGAAAGCAATAATTTGGTAAGTGTCCATAATGAAAAACTTGATGTAGAAATTGGCGAAAAAATTGCTAATTTTTGGAATGAACTATCTAAATTGAATACTGTTATAAATGATGTTAATAATAACTTTACAGATAGTTACAACCAAAAATTAAGTGAAATAAGTATTCAAATTGAAAACTATATTGAAGAAATTAATTCAAAATATAAAAATGAAGTTAATTCTTTAATAAATAATTTTTCTAATGTAGAAAATGGTTTTAATGGTAAAATTTCTGAAATGGAAAATACTTTATTTGAAAAAAATGATTTAATCATCAAAACAAATGAAGATAAATTTAATAATTTTAGAGAAAAATTTGAAACTCTTGCTAAAGATATTGTTTTTATAAAAGATAAACTTGATGGAGAAATCAAACAAAAACTTGATAATCAAAGAAATCAGGTTGAAAATATTATCAATGAAGCAAATAATAGCCTTATTTCATTAAATACTAGTTTTGAGAGTGATTTAAACTCAAAAATAGATGATTATAAAAATCAATTTTCTACTATTAAGAATAATTTAACTGAAATTGAAAATAAATTCAACAGTTCTTACACAAATAAATTAAAAGAAGTTGATAATCAAATTGAATCTTTTGTTTCAGAACTTGCAACTAATTGTAAAAATAGAATTGACGGTCTTTTTATAAACATAAAAGATATTGAATCTAATTTTTCAAATAAAGTTAATTCAATAGAAGATTCTTACAACCAAAAAGGTAGCGTAATTTTAAAAGATTATTATGATAAATTTAATAGTTTTACAGAAGGTTTTGATTTACTCGCAAAAGATATAAATCAATTAAAATCTAAGATTGATAGTGATGTATCGATAAAAATTGAGGAAGGTAAAAAGCAAATCGACAACCTTTTTACAAGTGGTGCAAAAAATATTACAGAACAATATAGAAATCTTGAAAGCGAGACAATAAGAAAAATCAATGATTACAGAAATGAAATATTTAAAATTAAACAAAACATTCAACAACTTGATGAAAGATTTAACATTGCATTCTCAGAAAAAGTTGAAGAATTTGACAAAGTGTTTAGTGAAAATTTAAATGGATTGAAACAAAATTATAAGTCTAATATTGACGAAATCCAAAATGACCTAAAAAATCTTGAGTTTAAGTTAGCAAGAGAAATTCTTGACATCGAAAAAGAATATTCTGAAAAGGCAGAAGCTATGCTAGTAAGAAATGCTGATAAACTCGATGGATTTGTAAATAGATTTACAGAACTCAATAGTCAAGTTATGAGTTTAAAAAATAGTATAGATGGCGATGTTAAAGAAAAAATTGAGAATGGCAAACAAGAAATTACTTCTATCTTACAATCAGAAGTTGAAAAAACTAAAGATCAGTACAAAAAACTTGAAGAAGAAAGTCAACTTAAAATCGTTGAGTTTAGAAAAGAAATTGTTAAGGTTCAACAAAATATCAAAATGGTTGATGATAGGTTTACCGCAAAATTCCTTGAGCATACAAGCATAATTGATAGAAAGATTGTTATTATTGAAGATGATATTAAAAAGATAGAAAAACAAGCTAGTATTTTTGATAAAGCTAATTCTCTAAAAGATAAACTTGAAGCCGATATTAAGGTAATTAAAGATTCTATTGGCAAAATTAAGAATGATAGAGAAGAAATAGTTGAAATTGAAAAGAAAATGATAAATATCGAAGGTATTTTTAGTGTTTCTCAAGAAAAGAGTAGCAGTATTATAAACGATAGAAAAAAAATTGAAAATATCAGTAATGTTTTGGCTGAATTAAAACAAGTTTCTGAAAGTGTTGAGGAAAAAATTGAGAGTGTTAAGAATGCAAAAGCTATGATTACAAATGTCGAAAACCAAATTGAGACTCTAAACAAAAAATTTGGTGAACTTGGCAATTATTTTAATGTTATAAGAGAAAAAGAAGAAGAGGTAAAATCTTCTCTAACTGAAGTTGGTAAGCTAAAAGATGAATCAACTAACCTTAATACTAAAATAGAGTCTTTAAATAAGAAATTTGATGATCTTGACTTCAAAAAATCAACTTTTGAAAAGAGTTTAAAGAATTTTGAGAAAGATGCTGGTATTATAGCGAAATCTGAGTCAAAAATATCTGATGTTATGGATAAATTCTCACAAATGAACTCTTTAATTGAAGACCTTGAAATTAGAACAGATTCTATCAATAAAATTAGAGAATGGCTCGTAAAGGCTGAAACTCAAATTGAAAATATGCACGGTGAGTCAGATAAAAGGATTAAACTTTTGGAATCTCTAATTTCTAAAACTGGTGACAGTGGAATTATAAAAGAAAAAATGAAAAATGATAATTCTAAAAAAGAAGTTGTATTACAGTTGCAATCTCAGGGTTGGACAATTGATGATATAGCAAAAACACTAAATTTATCTGTTGGAGAAGTAGAATTTATACTTGACCTTGAGTTAAGTAGAAAAAGAAAATAAAATTAGACATATTATCATATAATTACAGTATTTAATCAGTGCCAATCCGTGATAATCTGACTAATCTGTGTTATATAGTCATTAAAAAAATCTGTGTTATACCTTGGGGGAGGGAGTAATGTCAGTTACTTTATTTTTTGTATCAATTTTTGCATCGTTTGCTTTAATTATAGTTTTTAGGCAACTTGATAAAAAAAACAGGCAGTTTGATAAAATAGCAAAGCTTTCTAAAACGATAAAAGATGAAATAAACTCTGTTACTAAAGAAAGATTTGAACAAATAAAAGATTATGATAATAATCTCGATGTTTCTCTACAAAAGGCTCATATTCTATTAGAAGAATTAAATAAAGCGATAAAAAACTCTGAACAAAAAGCACAACTATTGGAAAAAGACAAACTCAATAATTTGTTACAAAAAATTGATACAATAGAAAATGAGTTTAATAATATCAATACTCAATTAGGCGATTTACAAGAAACAAAGAATTTTAGTAAAAACGCAAATAAATTTGTAAAAGAAACAATGCACGAAATGAAAATTGTCAAAAATGAAATACATTCGCTAAAAAAGGAACTTGATAACAAAAAAGGTGAAGTAACTGACTCAATCAAAAAATCAGAAGAAAAATTTAAAAACGAAATTGAAAAAACAAAAAATAATTTTACTGGTATGATTGATGAACAAAAAAAATATTTTGATCAGACAGCTCTTAATTTTAAAAAAGACATAAATTTTGTTGAAGAAAGTATTAAACATCTGAAAGATGGTTTTTTTAAAGAAATTGAAGATGAGTTTAGTACAATAACTGATTCTTATAAAATAAAAGCAAGTGAAATTAAAAGCGAACTTGGAAACTTGGAAGCTGAACTAAGAAAAAAACTTGAAGAAAAAATCAATGATTATTCCACATATATTACTCGAATTGAGACAAGAGGTGATAATCTTGGTAAAAAAATTGAAGCCGAACTTGAAAATGTTAAACAAAATTATATCCTTGATATAAAATCAAATTATAACACAGGCCTTAGTGAACTTGATAAATTTAACGAAAAATTAAAGTCTGATGCAAAAAATAACATAATTAAGACTTATAACGAATACGATGATAAATATAAAGCTTTATTAAGCAATTTAAAGAATATTGAAGAAGATGCAAGTACCAAATTGGTAAATTATGAAACATTCTTAAATGACTCATCAAAACATTTTGATAAAATAAAAAATGATACTTTTAACGAAATTGAAGAAAAAACCAATGAATTTAACCTTCATATAAATAATGCAAATGATATGGGAATCAGGCTTGAACTTGAGATTTTTAACAATATTAAATCAAATTTTGCGGATTTTAAAAATGAAGTAGAAAAAGAATTTCATCTATTAAAAAATAACATTGATGAAAAGAATGGAATTTTTGAAGCAGATGTAGAATTAAGATATAATAACTCAAAAAATAAAATTAGAGAGATAGAGGGAGTTATTAATAATCTAAATGACGATTTTGAACTCAAAACCAAAAAAATTAGAGAAGAAATGATAACTATTGAAGAGCAAAATAAAATAATTGTTACTAAAATTTCGGCTAATATGGAAGATTTTGGAAAAAAAGTTGATACAGATATTATTAATTTAAAGAATACTTTTAACACAAATACTACTGAGATGAAAAATGATCTTGAAAATGAGATCGAAACATTCAACAATAAAAAAGAAATTTTGAGAAATGATCTCACTGGAGAAATGGAAAAATATAAAAATACTATAAATGGAAATATCTTAAAATTAAAACAATATTTTGATAAAGAAACAGAAAAATTATTTGTAAATATAGATAAATCAATGGAAAATATGACAAATGATGCTAATGGAAAAACTAAAGAGATTTCAAAGCGATTTGAGGAGAAATATAAAGAAATTGAACTTAAATTGATTAATGTAGTTCAGGAAATGGGCAAAAAATCCAAAGAATTAGAAACAAATATTTCTCTCAAAACAGGAGAAATTGAAGAACAAATAGATGGTAGAATGAAAGATATTCAAGATAATTTGTATGAAAAACAAAATAATTTTGAAAGTGAACTTAGAGACCTTGGAATTAATTATGAGTTAAAATTAAAATCATTTACAGATGAATTAAATAGTATTCTAAACAAAACAGATTTAAGTGTTAATCAAAAGATAAAAGATATTGATAATGCAATTAATTTCTTTCAAAATGACATAAATACATTTATTTCTACTATGAATACAAAAATCAGACAAGGAGAATCTGACTTTGAGAAATTTAGTTTTGATATTATTAATAAAACAAATTCTTTAGAAGAAAACCTCAAGAATAAAACAATCGAAATAGAAAGAAATTACTATGATAGAGCAAAAGAACTTTTGAATAATAATGAAGAGAAATTAGATGGTTTTGCTGGAAGATTTGAGAATTTGAATATTATTCTAAATAATTTAAAGGATAGTTTTGATACAGATGTTAGAGATAAGATTGATGCTGGTAAAAAGTCTATAATTGGTATTTTTGACAAAGGAAATCTCGATATTACAAATAATTATAAGTTATTAGAAGAAGAAACAATTAATAAAATCAATGAGTATAAGAATGAACTTGTTAAACTCAAACAAAATATGAAATTTCTTGATGAAAAATTTGCAAAAAGATTTGATGAAAAACTTGTGGAATTTGATAATAAATTTGGAAATAGAATTCAAATTTTCAATGAAAAATACAAATTCAATCTTACTGAAATGCAGGATAAATTAAAACTTTTACAAAATAATTTTTCTACTAAACTATTGGAAATTGAAGATTCATACTTTAAAAGAGGTGATAATCTTGTAAATGATAATATTTCTAAATTAAATGAGTTTATTGATAGATTTAATAACCTTAATAGTGAAATTGAAAGCCTTAAATCTCATATTGATTCATCTATTTCAACAAAGATAGATGAGGGTAAAAATAACTTAAATGAACAGTATAAATTACTTGAGGCTGAAACACTTAAAAAAATTAATGATTACAAAAATGAACTACTTAAAATTAGACAAAATATGCAACAACTTGACGACAAATTTATTCTAAAATTTAGCGAAAAAGTTGATGAGGTTGACAAAAAATTTGATATTAAAATGAATGAATTTAACGAAAAATATGATGAAAACACAAAAATTTTGGAAGAAAAAATAGCCGATCTTAATGAAGATTATAGAAACAAAGGCAATGCAATGCTTGCTGATAATGAAGAGAAATTTAATTCTTTTGTTGAGAAATTTAATCAATTAACTGATAATATCAACCAACTCAAAAAACAAGTTGATGATGAAGTTGTTAAAAAAGTTTATGAAGGAAAAATTAAAATTAATACTGTCTTTGAGGAAGAAACCGCCAAACTTGATACAAGATATAAAAAAGTAGAAGAAGAAGTTATTGAAAAATTGAATGATTACAAAAAAGAAGTGTTTAGAATTCAACAAAATATGAAACAAATTGACGATAGGTTTACAGCGAGATTTTTGGAACATTCTAGCATTTTAGACAAAAAAGTTGCAAATATCGAAGATAATGTTAAAAAATTTGAAAAATCAACAGGTATATTTGAAAAAGTTGATTATTTAAAAAATAAACTCGGCGAAGAAATTAAAGATTTGAAAGACAAAATGGTGAGTATAAAAGAAGACAGAGAAAATATCATTGAAATCGAAAAACGAATTGTTAATGTTAATTCTTTGGTTACCCAATCAGAGCAAAAATATAATAGTATAATTTCTAATAGCAAAAAAATTGATAATGTTATGAATATTATTGAAGACTTAAAAGAAATTACTGATGGAGTTTCTTCTAAAATTGAAAATATCAATAATGCAAAGGTAATGATTAGCAATATTGAATCAAAAATTGATATTACAAACAAAAAAATTACCGAACTTGAAAACATTTATAGTTATGCAGCAGAAAAAGATGAATCTATTAAAAAAATTGTTAATGATTTTGAGTCTATGAGGTCAAAATCAATGGAATTAACTAATAATTTTGAGATTTTAACCAAAAAATATGATGATGCGGAGTTTAAACGTAATACTTTTGAAAAAATATTCAAAAACTTTGAAAAAGATGCCAATTTGATAACTAAATCAGAAGGAAAAGTAATTGAAGTAATTGAAAAATTTAATCAAATGGATGGTTTGGTTACTGATCTAGAATTACGAACAGAGTCAATTAATAAAATAAGAGAATGGCTTGTAAAAGCAGAAACTCAAATTGAAAACCTAAATCAAGAAACTGATAAACGAATCAAATTACTTGAAGGGCTTATAACAAAAACACCAGAGAGCAAACTCGTTAAAGATAAAATTAAAGATGAAGGTGGCAAAAAAGATGTTGTTATGCAATTAAGAAATCAAGGTTGGGTAGTTGATGAAATTGCAAAAACACTAAATCTATCAGTTGGCGAGGTTGAGTTTATTTTAGACTTGGAATTTCATAAAGTTGGTAAAAAATAAAATATTTTGAAAATTAAATTCTCAAAAATAAATTTTATGATATAATTAGTAATGTGAAATCTTAATTTGAAAGAAGGATTTTTATGAAATTAACGATAAAAAATAAAATGGTTTTTTCTATTGTTTCTATTGTTTCGATAATTTTGCCTATTGCTTTTATCATATTGTTTTTAAATGTAACATCTAATATTCAAAAGCAAGCCCTAAATAATGCCAAAATGATTTCTAAAGAACATAGTGGAATGATTGATATGGAATTAAATGATGCAATTGAGGCATTAAGAATAATTGCAGATATATCACATACTTTTGAAGAAATGCCAAATTCTACAAAAAGAGAGTCTTTTAAAGATTTATTAAAAACACTTATATTAAAAAATTCTAATTATTCTGCTGTTTGGACTATTTGGGAGCCAAACAGTTTTGATAACAATGATAAGTTTTATATGAATAAAGAAGGATATGACAGTACAGGTAGATTTATACCAGTTTGGTATAGGGAGGGAGATGAAATTAAGCTTACCTATGCAATGGGTTATGAAACACCTGGCGAAGGTGATTATTATTTAATACCAAAAGAAAAACAAATGGAAGTTATAATAGAGCCTTATTTTTATTCTTATACAGGTAAAAAAGAAGATCAAGTTTTAATGACAAGTATTGTTGTTCCAATTATCCATAAAGAAAAAGGTGAAGGATTAGAGGGCGTTGTTGGAGTAGATATAGTTTTATCAAAATATCAAGAAATGATAGAAAACATTAGACCTTATGAAACAGGATTTTCTGCTATTTTTTCAAATAATGGTGTACTAGTAGCACATTCTATTGCAAAAGAAAATATAGGTAAAGAGCTAAATATTGAAACTTACGGTAAAGAATTATCTGAACAAAATATAAAGGATATTAAAAAAAATATAAAAGAAGGTAAAGAACTTTATATAGAAAATTATTCTGAACTTGCAAAATCACAAGTATTTAGATATTATACGCCAATACAAGTTGGTAACTCAGATACTCCATGGTGTTTTACAGCTATTATTCCTTTAAATAAGATATATGAATCAAGTGGTTTATTGCAATTAAAAATATTATTAACTTCAACTTTTATATTTTTAATATTATTATTGATAATCATTATTTCTATTATTGCAAAAATAATAGCAAAACCAATAATAAAAATAACTGATAATTTTAAAATTATTTCACAAGGAGAAGGTGATTTAACTCAAAAAGTAGAAGTTTATACAAAAGATGAAATTGGTGATCTCGGAAGATATTTTAATGAGTTTTTAGATAAATTAAATACTATTATTGTTAAATTAAAAGAAGTTGGCTCAAAAAGTCGTGATATTGGTAATAATCTTGCTACAAGTTCAGAAGAAGTTTCAGCTACAATTGAAGAAATAGCTTCTACTATGAATGCTATGTTAGAAAGAGTAGAATTTTTTAGCCAAGAAGTTGATGTTTCAAAAAATTCTATCCAACAAATAAACAAATTTATTGAAAATGTTGTTAGTTTGATAGAAGATCAGTCTTCTGCTGTCAACCAGTCGTCTGCTGCGATTGAACAAATGATTGCATCTATAAATAATATCGAAATAGTTACAGAAGATAAAAAAAATCTTACTGATAGTCTTGCAAATCTTGCTAAAAGCGGTGAAAAAGGAATGCTTAATACAGTAGCTTCTATTGAAGAAATATCAAGGTCAACAGAGGTTATATTTGAAATGATCAAAGTAATTAATAATGTTGCAGAGCAAACAAATCTTTTGGCGATGAATGCCGCTATCGAGGCTGCACATGCTGGAGAGTTTGGAAAAGGATTTTCTGTTGTTGCTGGTGAAATTAGAAAACTTGCAGAAACGACTGCTTCTAATGCAAAATCTATTTCTACATCATTAAAAAGTATAACCGATAAAATAAAAAATACTTCTAATACAACAAGAGAAACGGGTTCTACTATTAGTAAAATAATAGGTGGTATTACTGAAGTTTCTAATAGTATGAACGAAATGTTATCTGGTATGAAAGAAATTTCGATAGGTTCTCAACAAATTACTCAGTCTTTAAACAGTCTCATCAAAGTTACTGAAGATGTAAAATCTTCATCAAAAGAAATGAGAACTAAAACAAATGAAATAGACGAATCCATAAAACACATTTCTAATTTGGCTGCTGAAAATAAAAATGGAATTACTGAAGTTTCTTATGGAATTAACGAAATCTCTAAATCAACAGTAATGCTTGCAGATTTGAGTAGTAGTAACTCTCAAAATATACAGATATTAGAACAAGAAATATCAAGATTTAAAACAAAATAAAATTATAATTATAGTAAGCGACGATTTTACTCGTCGCTTTTTTTATTTTTGAATAAGAAATATACCAACTATTAACGAATTTTAGCGATAGAAATATGCTCTGTCCCACGTATATGAAGGAACTGACCTAATTTAACTAATTTTTTTATCGCCAAAATCAGTTAATACTTTGTATAAATATTTTTAATAGATAATAAAAAAAATCATTGACATTAGTAATAAAAATTATTATTATTTACTAAAAGGTTTTCGTAAAAAGAAAGAAAATATGAGTGTGAATATAAAAGAACTTGCAAAAATTATTGGCGTTTCTATTAGTACAATTTCAAAAGCTTTGAATGATAAAAGTGATATAAGTGAAGAATTAAAGGTAAAAATAAGAAATGCAGCGATTGAATATTCTTATTCCCCAAATCCAATTGCAAAAAGGCTCGTTGCTAAAAAAACAAACACTCTTGGAGTATTTATCTTAAATAGAGATAATATTCCACTAAAACACTATTTTGAGTTTCAATTTTTGGATGGTATAATTAGAGAAGCAAATTTATATAACAATGATATATTGATTTTTACAAATACTAATGATTTATCATATAAAAAGTCATATATTGATGAATGTAAAGAAAGAAAATTGGATGGAGCAATTTTTCTTGGTTTAAGAGAGGATGATCCTTTTTTTGAGAATATACAAACTTCATATATTCCTGTTTGTGCTGTGGATACTGAAATTTATGGTGAAAATGTCAGCTTTGTTAGCTCTGATAATAAGGGTGGCATTATCAAAGCATTAGAATATTTGTGGGAACTTGGGCATAGAGATATTTTTTTTATATCAGGATGTCAAAATGCTTTTGTAAGTAACGAAAGACTTTACGGTTATAAATCTTTTATGGAAAGTAAGACTTTATTCAACAAAGAGTATATTTTTGAAGGAAATTATAGTTTTGAGAGTGGTATTAGAGCAGGAGAACAACTATTAAATAAAAAAATAACAGCAGTTGTTTCTTCAAGTGATATGATGGCTTTGGGAATGATGCAATATCTAAAAAAAAATAATATTAGAATACCAGATGATATTTCGATAATAGGTTTTGATGATATAATAAGTTGTGAGCATTCTGAGCCATCTTTAACTACTATTGCACAAAATGTTGTTACTATGGGTAGAAAATCGGTTGATATTGTGTTAAATGGCAACAAAAGCCCAATTTTAGTTGAAACGGAGTTAATTATTAGAAATTCTTGTAAGAAAATTAATTAATTTTTTACTAAAAAACGAAAACGATTTAGTAAGTAGACCTTGTAGCTCCGTCACTTGGGACAGAGCCAATAGAGTTTTTTATAATTTTAAATTTTTTGCATATCATTAACCGAAAACGATTTCGATGATTTGGCGAATTCATATTTTAAATAAATGGAGGAAAAATATGTTACCTTATGTAGAAAAAAAAGACTTTTATAGGAGATTGGTTTTTATTGCCATCCCTATTATTATTCAAAATTTTATTTTATCTCTTCTTAATGCTGTGGATGTTATAATGGTAGGACAATTGGGTACTATTCCTATCGCAGGAGTTGGGCTTTCTAACCAAATATTTTTTCTTTTAACTTTTTTTGTTTTTGGGATTAATAGTAGTGCATCAATCTTTTGTTCTCAATATTGGGGAAAAAAAGATTTAAATAGCGTAAATAAAATATTTAAACTATCATTTTTAGCAAGTTTTGCATTTGGATTTGTTTTTTTTATTGTTAGTTTCATGATACCTGATTTTATTCTAAGATTATACACTAATGATAAAGAAGTTATCAATACGGGGATGGGTTATTTAAGAATTGTTTCAATTAGCTATCTATTCACAGTTATTACAAGTAATTTGGTTTCTATTTTACGCTCTATGGAAATTGTAAAGTCTGGAATGATCGTAAGTATTATTTCTCTATTTATAAATACAGGCTTGAATTATATTTTTATTTTTGGTAAATTTGGATTTCCTGCACTTGGTGTTTATGGTGCTGGACTTGCAACAGTAATAGCAAGAAGTATAGAGTTAATTCTTTTAATTTCACTTATATTAATAAGAAAATACCCATTAAAGTTAAATATTAAACAAATATTCATCATTGATAAAGAATTAGCCAAAAATTTCTTTAAAATAGCATTGCCAGTCATATTAAGTGAAATAGTTTGGTCAGTTGGCATCACTGTTTATAATGCAATATATGCTCGTATTGGGACAGAACAAATCGCAGCAATTAATATGGTTTCTACAATAGAAAGTCTTGGCTTTGTTTTATTTATAGGAATATCTTCTGCAGGTGGAATATTAATTGGTAAAAAAATAGGTGAAAATAAAAATGATATAGCATTCAAACTATCAAAAAGAGTTTTGTTAATAGGAATGTTTGGAGCTATTCTAACTGGATTTTTTGTATTCCTCTTTAGAGATTTTATCTTTTCATTCTATAAAGTATCACCTGACACATTAATTTATGCAGAAAAAATATTGATAGTTTTATGTTGTGTCTTATGGCTTAAAGTTTCAAATATGATACTTTTTGTAGCAATTATACGAAGTGGTGGAGATACAAAATTTGAGTTTATCACAATTTCTGCTTCTATGTGGC
>MIAN01000262.1:0-7220 GCA_001829125.1 Spirochaetes bacterium GWB1_27_13
ATTGTAAACTTATATAATATATTTATTTTTTTGTCAAAATTTTATTGATTTTTTTTTACTTTTCTTTTTTTAAAAAAGACCTGTCCTCGTTTAGCAAAGGAAATTAACAAAAAAAAACGTTTGAAAAAATGTAAAAACACAAAAATGACTGTTTTTTCTCAGATTTGCGATCAAATTACAATTTTTCTGCCTCTTCAATCGATAAACCAGTATATTTTGATATAATTTCAATATTTAAATTATCTTTTTTCATTTTTATTGCAGTTTCTATTGCTTTATTCTTTTCTCCTTCAATCTTACCTTCAATTTTACCCTCTACTTTTCCTTCCATAAACGCAGTGTCCAAAACGCCTTTTAAATCTCTGTAATTTTTTAAGCTTTCTTCGTATTTATCTAATTGTTCTTGATTAAAATTTGCTATTTCTGCAACTTCAAAGCCTTTTATAAATACAGATTCTTTTAATATATCTGGAATATGGTCTAAACTCGGCAAATTCTTTAAAAAATAAAGCCATTTATCAAAATGTGTTGTTAATTCATTATCATTCTTGTTAAATCTTGGCATTTAATATATAATTTAATTTATCATAAAATATTTGACAATACTGATCTTTTAAATGAACATTACTTATATAATTTTTTTTTATCCTATTTTCATCTTCAAATGTAAAATCAAGTACTGCAATACAAAAAACTGGTTTAAGGTTAAAATCCCAGTCTCCTTTTTCTGCCATGTTTCTAATTGGAAAACTTGTGTAAAATATTGCTCTATCTTTGAAAAAGTTGATTTTAGCTTTCTGCGATGTCCAAGGATGGACGAGTGCAGACATTGACAAGGATGTCAAAATGTCTGCCATCTCAACAATGAACTTTTCACCTTTTAGGCTCGTGCAGTAAATATCAAAAATCGCTTTTCGCTCAAATTTGTTGTCACCTGTATTTTCTGGATTATTGAAAGTTAAATCTAAAATTCTATATTTTTCGGGTAATAATTCATTTAAAAAATCGATTAGTAAATCTTTATTTGCCTCTTCACCAAATAGTTTTTTGAAACCAAAATCTGTGTATGGGTTAATGTATTTGTCTTTCATTCTATGCCTCTATTTTGGAATATAATATATTTTTAGTAAAAATTCAATAATTTTTGCCCTGACAGGTCTGAATAACTAACTCAAATTTATAACTATACCAAAAAGTTTTTGATTTCTCAAAAATTATAGACTATAAATTAATAAAACTGGGACAATTGTCATTATAAAAATTAAATACAGTTACTATCTATATTTACACGATTTAATCTGTGTCTATCAGTAATAATCTAATTAATCTGTGTTATATATTTTAGATTTTTTGACAAACTTAAAAATTTTTGATATAACATTTGATAATAAGGATATTTTTTGGTGAAATTAAGTAAAATTTATTTTATATTTATAATTCTTTTTATCTGTAATTTATGTTTTTCTCAACCTGATTACAGTGTAATTTTTGATAATTATTATTCTCTAAGGAATAATTTTTTTCCAAACGATGAAAACTCAGAAAATGAAAAGAAATTAATAAAATACTTGGAATTTGTTTGCAAAACTTATAATTTAAAATACTCGATTACAAAAATTGAAGATGATAAAAATGTAACTAATTCTTTCAATTTTGAAATAAGTATTGAAAGCAATATAAAAACAGATGAAAATATAATTTTTATTTCTCCATTAAATTCTATCATTCTTTATCAAGATTATTATGATAACTCTTTAGGTTTAAAAACTATGCTTGATCTAATTAAAAAATGTAAAGAAAGGAATCTTAAAAAAAATATTAGTTTTGTTTTTTCTGGGGCAAATTCAAGAGAAAACAATTATGAATTTTATGGTCTAAAAAAACTTCTTGAATCAAAAAAAAATATGAGTAAATCAATAATAATTGTTTTGGATATACTAAGTTCTCAAGAAAAAATAAAATTTTCTGGTAGCATAAATAGAAAACAGATACCGTTGCTATTTTTTGAATACTTTTTAAAGTTAAATGATAAAAAATTTTATTTTGACTCTCTTGATATTATAAAAGCTAAATTCAGTTTAATTAAGATAGAAGATTATGCAACATACCTACTAAATAAGGATATTTCTGTTATCTCATTTTCAAATAGAGAAAAAACTTATTCAACATCATTCTATTTTAATGAAGATTATGAAAAAAAACTTACCGAGTATTTTTTTAAGTGGGTTGAATATTTAGATAAAAAAAATTATCCAATAGATGCTGATTATAATTATCAAATTTTTGCAATTTTTAATTTTAAGATAATAATGCCAGAGATTGTACAGATCATAATTTTTCTTGTAGTAATATTTTTGATTATATTATTAAGACATTTTTTACCAAATTTTCAAAGATTAGATTTTAATTTAATTTTAAAAATTTATCCTTATTTTATAGTTCTTTTTTTTATTTTCTTCGTATTATCTTTTATTCCATATTTATTATTTTTAATAGCAAAATTTTTATTTAAAATAGAAATATCTTTCATAAATATACCAATATTATACTTTTTTAATGTATTTTTTATACCTTTGATGCTTATTTTTATAATTTTCGAGATTTTAAACAAGCTTCCATTCCCAAAGCATAATTATTTATATATTTTTGGTGCTGTTGTAACTACTTTTACAAATCTTCTTTTGTTTATTCTTATAGATATTTCTCTTGCTTATATTTACTTATGGGTTGTTTTAATTATAACGGTATCAAATTTTACAGGTAGAAATTTTATTCTAAAAATAATGTTATATTTTTTCTCCATGTTTCCAGTAATCTGGTTTTTTATAAACTTGACTTTACTTGGTAATATTCCTATAATTAGAAGTTCTTTAGAGACACCTATTATACAACATTTAACATTTTGTTTTATTATGTTTCCATTTCTACTTTTGTTCATTAGAGTAAGAATAATCCTTAAATCAAAATTTAAGATATATTTTAACAAATTTATAATTTTTGGCATTACGATTATAACGCTTTTAATATCTGTTGCATTTTTTATATTTATTGCTCTAAAAGTATTCCCAGAAGAACAGATTATTTATGCAAAATTAGTCTCTGGATTAAATAACAATAATTATCTATTATTAAAATCAAATACTAAAATCGGAAAAATAACAATTAGAGAAGGCAATTTTTATAATGTTACCACACTTGAAAAAACAAATTTTGGACGCATAAAAATAAAAAATGTCAAAAAAAATTATTCTATAAACTTAGAAAAAAAAACTCAAGTAGAATACTCTAATTACAATTTAAAAATAAATTCAATCTACGATATTGAATATCTAAGAATATTTCTAATTGTCCCCTACTCTTTTTATCCTTTAGAATCAAATTATAATTATACAAAAATTGAAAAATTTGAATTTGATTACGATCCTGTTAAAGAAGAAGTTTATAGCTTCTTAATCCCACGAAATATTGGAAAAGAGATTGATTTTAATCTAAGTCTTATTCCCAATATCAAATATAAAATGTATTTACAAATCGATTATCCTTCTATTGACCAAACAGATGTAGATATTAAGAAAGAAAACGGTTTTATATATAAAAATACTGAATTTGTGGAAGTTTTAGATTTGTAATTGATAATTGAGGATGAATATTAATCATATATTTATTATAATGAATTAAAATTCATCCTCAGATACTGACAATAAAAATTTTTATAAATTATTTCAAGCAGTCTACAATTGCTTTACCAAAATCCTGAGCTCCCATTGGACCATTTGAGGTAATAATTTTATGTTTCTTATCAATTATTACTTTTTCATCGATATAAATTGCTCCATTATTTTCTAATTCTTTTGAAAGATTAACATCAGGATAAGTTGTCGCTGTTATACCTTTCAATACTCCTGATTTGGCAAGAACAACAGACCCTGCACAAATACCACAAATATATTTATTTGCTTTCTTGAAATCTTGAATTATTTTTTTTAATTCTTCATTTTGCCATAAATGGGTTATTGTTCCACTTCCACCTATAATTATCACAGCAGCATAATTTTTAATTACAACTTTATCTAGAGTAAGTTCTGTATAAATTGCATTCTTAACAGAAACATAGCCAGTTGTCGAATCATTATTAATAACTTTAGTCGAATCAAAATATACGCCATTAATAAAACCTGTTTTTGTACTTGCAATATCAAAACCAATTCCTGCTCGTCCGAGTTCAATTTCAGGATAAAAAAACTCATCAGTATAAAAATTTTCTGGAGCCACAATTACTAATACTTTTTTGTTTGAAGCAAAAATATTTAATGAAACTAATAATAATAAAAACACAATAATTTTTTTCACATTTTTCTCCTAAGAATATATTAACCCGAAAATCGAGTTATTAATTAATTTTGTTATTAAAGAAATTTAAATGAATCCTATCTGTATCAAACCTCAATTGTTGAACAGGTTTTTCATCAGGATAACCTAATGGAATCAGGGAAATTGGAATACAATGATCAGGTAATTTACATATTTTTTTTGTTGGCTCTACTCTTTCCATCATAGGGTAGATGCCAAGCCATATCGCACCAATTCCCTTAGAATGAGCTGCCAATAAAATATTTTCTGTTGCTGCAGAACAATCAATCGACCAAAAATTTTTAAATTGTTCTAATTTTAAATCCCCACAAACTAATATTGCGCTATTAACATCTTTTAGAAATGGTGCATAAGGCTGTGTTTTTTCAAGTTCGTTAAGAACTTTTTTGTCTTCAATCACAATAAATTGCCATGCCTGTTCATTTCCTGCTGATGGTGCCTGCATTGCAGCTTTTAATAAATCAAAAATATCTTCACGGGGAATTGGTACATCCTTACGATATTTTCGAATACTTTGTCTTGATAAAATAAAATCAATCATATATACCTCCATAAATATTTAAATTAAATATAATAGAATAAAAAAAAATAGGTTATGGAAATTAGACAATTAAATATTGATTTTAGACAGAATAAAAAAGTTAGGCATCTTTAGCAAGAGAGATTTTTTCAATCTGAAGATTTTTTGGTGTAAAACCATATTCTTTTTTGAAAAGTGATATAAAGTATGAAAGGTCTGTAAATCCTATTAAAAAACAAACATCTGTTACGTTCATTTCAGAATTGCATAATAAATAATATGCTTTCTCAAGCCTTTTTTTATTAATCCATTTTTTAGGAGGTTCATTAAAAATTTTTTTAAAATCATTTTTAAATTTTGTAAGACTTCTATTAGTTTTTTTTGCGAAATCGTCAACAAACATTGATTGAGTATAATTATTAAGCATAAATGATTGTAAATCGCTTAATTCGGTTATGGTTCTTTTTAATATTTTAATAAAACTGTCATTTGTATCAATATTAATAATATTTATTAATATTTCATAAATTTTTAATTGTAATAATATAGTTTTGTAATTATGCCCATTAGTAAAAAAAGCGGCAATAGAATTTATGGAATCTATAATAAATTGATTTTGTCCAAATTTAAATACATTACATTGAGAATAATCTAAAATCTTATTTTCAAAAAGAGTAATATTGCTCTGTATAAAATTAGAAATCATCTCATCATTAAAAAAAATTAAATAACTTTCATGTATTGCTTCTTTATCTTCTAAAAGGAATGAAATAATATAATTACCTTTCTTCAAAAAAACACCACTATTTGTATCGAGTATAACTTTATCTATATTATTACTACAATATGTTATAACTTTTCCTTTCAATACAAATAAAATAGCATGTTGAGTTAAAGAAATTTCAATTTTAAATTTTTCTTGATTAATTGTATATTTGGTAAATGTTACCCCGTTATTACTTAATGTGTCATATTCATTGCTATTATGAAAATATTCAGGCATTCTTAACATAAAATACCTACCATTAATGAAGTAATTGATTTATAAATATTACTTCAAATTTACTGCATTGTCAAATAAAACTAAGAAAAATAAATAAGAAGGGTATAATTTCTTAGAAATAAATAAAAATTAGACTATTACCTAAATCTTTTATAAATAACAAATAGCACAAAAAATTTAAAAAAGTGGTAATATTTCATCAATTAATTGAGCTAAACAAAAAGTGTAAATCTATCTTCTATAAATAAATGCGCCCTTTGATACTTCATTTTTTATCTTTTGTAATGCGTCTTTTTCGTTAATAGTAGATATATCAACTAAAATTAAAACTTTATAAAGTTTTTCTGAGTAGGTAAAAATGTAAGCAGAATACCCATTATTTACTAATTTTTCTACGAATTGATTTGCATTTGCTAAAACTGAAAAAGATGCCACTTGGATATAAATTTTATCATTTTCAAATGTTTCTAAAAAATACTTTGGTTTAAGATTTGCTTCTGAGTCACTTGATAATTTGATACTACTTTCTAAAGATATTGTTTTATTTTGCTCTTGTATGTCAATTTTTGGTATTTGATCAAAACTTGTAAAATTTTTTAAGTTGAATTTTACTATATTTTTACCATTATCAGCTTTTGAACTCTCAAACATTTCTGCAAAACCAATATTTTTTCTAAAAAACTGATAGCCAAATTTAGTTTGCTCTTCATTTTCGTACTCGATTTTTACCCTCTCATCATTTTTTGTTGTAATAGTGTAAATTGTACTATCTATCATCCATTTGTCTTCTTCTTGTGGATTTAAAGGTAAAATTCGCTTTATTGTTGTAATATCATTAGTATTATCGTAAGAACAGATAAAACCATCGTATTCTATAAAATAAAATTTACCGATTTGTGGAGAATCTGCCTCAAATGCCCAAACATTCTTTAAATCATTACTTAAATCAGTTAATATATTATAAGAAATTATTTCCCATTGTAAATTAGACTTTCGCTCATTCATAGATATTTCCCAGTCCCATTTTGCTCCAATAAACAATGGAAGGTAAATACTTCCTTTAATTTCTGATGGTGGATTTACCTTTTTTATTTCAATACTGTAAGAATGATATAAAAAATTAACAACTAGTAATAATAACAAAAGATTTTTTTTCATTTGATACCTCAAAAATCCAATTCTTTTAGATATAAAATAGAAAGATAATATGTAAAGTATAACTTAGTTTTAAAATCAGTGGCAATTTGATAGGCTGTTTTTGCATTAAAAACAAAACCTTTTAACTGATTTTTTAAACCGATATAGTAATAAATCACTGAAATTAAT
>MIAN01000262.1:7232-7720 GCA_001829125.1 Spirochaetes bacterium GWB1_27_13
CTGATTTTTTAAACCGATATAGTAATAAATCACTGAAATTAATTCTTTATTTTCAGATGTAATCTTGTAAAGCAACGAGGAAGTATCTATTAAACCACAAAAATACTCTAAAATACTTGTTTCTAATTTATTTTTCATATATAGAATGTTTTTTAATGTTAAATCAAGATATTTATCATATTCTTCTTTGGATATTGTTGAAGATATAAATAATCTAAAAATATAAGGATGAAAAAAATTTGGCTCTAATTCAATACTTTTATTAAAATCAATTAGTGCTTCTTGATATTTTTTTTGAGAAAAATAAATTATCCCTCTAAAATTATAATATTCATAAAAAGAGTTTTTTAAACTAATCGCTTTTTCTATATCTTCTAATGCCAAAGAAAAATCATTTAATGCAAAATTACAGTAAGAACGATTGAAATAAAAATCTGGATTTTCATTATTTGCTATTGCTTTATCATAATATTCTTTTGCTTTATTAA
>MIAN01000263.1 GCA_001829125.1 Spirochaetes bacterium GWB1_27_13
TGTTATTGCATCAGGTGGTGCTGGGAAATGTGAACATGTAGCTGAGGCATTTATAAAAACTGATGTTTCTGCAGCAATAGTAAGCTCAATGTTATATTCAACACGATTAGAACGAAATTTTTCAATTGAAGAAATAAAGAACTATTTAATTAATGAAGGAATTCCGGTTAGAGCTCATATTAGAGGTGATTAATTTTACAATATTATATTAGAAGAGGAAAATATTTATGAAAAAAATTATAGTAGTTTTTATTTTATGTAGTTTTGTTAGTTTATTATTTGCAAATGAGGCATCTTCTGATGATTTACAATTAAAAATTAACGAATATATGAAAAATTCTGCAAAAATTCTGCAAAAACCGTTTGTAGAAACAATGGACCCTGATGATATAAAGAAATTTTATGGAGACAAAATTCCTTATGATGTTTTTATGGGTGGTGATAAACCAATAAAACTTTCTTTATTAGCAGCTAAAATGGGTAACCAAAGACTTGCAAATAATTTGAAATGGGGCGAGGTTTACAATGCTTTTGTTGGTGGACTTGTTGCGTCTGTTTTATTGTCTGCGATATTTGATATAACAGGTGCTATTGGAATGTTTTCTTCTTTTGATAGTGTTTTTAGTACTGATGTTACTAAAAATGAAACAATAAAATTAAACGATCTTGGAAACAAAGGGCTTTTTCCGTTTGCTGTAATATTTTTATCTTTGTCTGTTATACCTCTTACAGGCATATTTTTATTTGCTTTTTTTATGGCAAAATCTTATGAGTATAATTTTAATATGATTCAGGCGAAAGCATTTGTTAATCAATACAATAAATATTTAAAAGAAAAACTTGGTATTCCACCAGATTTAAACATAAGTTATAATTTTATAGAAAATAAGTTAAATTTATCTTTATCGTTTACATTTTGAGGAAAAAACTTGGAAAGATCAAAACTTGCAAAAGATTTATACAATTTAATAGGATTATACTCTGATTATATAGAAGATTCTTTTCCACAAAAAAGGAATGCTCCAGACTTGTCATTTTTTGATAAAGTTGAAAAATCTGTTGAAGTTAAACAAGTTGTTAAAAAAGAAGAAAAAATTGTTAAAAAAGAGCAAGATGTCAATATTCTAAATAAGCGAAAAGAAATAATAAATATTGCAACACAGATCATTAAATGTGAACAATGTCAATTATGTAAAATTTCAAAAATTAAAATACCTGGTGTTGGCGATCCTTTTGCCAATGTTATGGTTATCACTGATTTTGTAACAGACGAAGAAGAGGCAGCAAAACTTCCACTAATTGGAAATACTGGCGATTTTTTTAAAAAATGGATGGGTGCGATTAATCTATCAGTAGATGACTTATTTATAACACATCTGATTAAATGTAATCCCAAAAAAAACACGATTACAAAGGATTTTATAGAGCAATGTAGAATACATCTTGACAAACAGATAGAATTAATAAAACCTAAATTAATTTTAGTTCTTGGTGATTTTGTTTTATCTTCACTGATGAAAAGATTTCTTGATATAAAAGTAAATCATGGAAAAGTGTTTCAATATAAAAATATTCCATTTATAGCAACATTCCATCCAAAAGATGTTTTACAAAATCAGACCCTAAAAAAACCAGTATGGGATGATTTAAAGATATTGCAAAACCTCTATAAAGAAAGAATTGTCTAATGGAAAAAAAACAGGTTCTTTTAGTTGCGATTCCAATAAATTTAAGTTCATTTTATTCTTATCTTGTGCCAGAAGGGATGAATATTGAAGATATTATCGGAAGGCGAGTATTAGTTAATTTTAAAAACCGTAAAATTAGAGGTTTTGCTATAAAAGAAGGTGTTTTTACAGATAAATACCAAATTAAGCCAATTCTTAAAGTCCTTGATAAACAAAAAATATTTAAGCCGCAAATGGTTGATTTTGCAAAATGGATCGCATCATATTATTTTGCTGGTATTGGCGAAGTCTTATCTTTGATGGTGCCAAAAGGTATTAAAGCAAACTTTCAAGAAGAAAAAGAAAAATTTATTCCAAAGATAAATAAACTTTCTACAGAGCAAGAAGAAGTTTATAACAATATAATAGAAGATATTAAAAATGGTAAGAATAAATTTTATATTTATGGGATTACTGGTTCGGGTAAGACTGAAATTTACATTAAACTCATCGAGGATGCAATCAATCAGGGAAAATCAGTAATTTTTTTAGTGCCAGAGATTGTTTTAAGTTATCAAACACTTTTGAGATTGAAGCAGAGATTTGGTAAGCTTTGTGCAGTGTTGCATTCTACATTAAAAACGAGTGAGAGGCTAAAACAATATCTAAGGCTTTACAATGGCGATGCCAAAATAGCAATAGGTCCTAGAAGTGCATTATTTGCACCACTTGACAATATTGGTCTAATTATTATTGATGAAGAAAACGAAGGGGCTTTTAAGTCAGATGAGAGTCCGAGATTTCATACTCGTACTGCAAGTATTTTTTTGGCAAATTATCATAAAGCAACATTAGTTTTAGGATCAGCTACACCTTCTGTAGAATCTTTTTATTATGCAAAAAAAGATTTTTTTAAATTATACACGCTCAAAAACCGTTATGGAGGAGCAACTCTTCCAGATATACAAATAATCAATGCAGAAACTCTTGGCTTTGATAAAAATCTTACCTTAGAAATGTCTAGTGAAATAAATAAACGTCTACAAAAAAAAGAGCAGATTGTTCTTTTACAAAATAGACGAGGTTTTTCGACTCTGATTAAATGTGGAGAATGTAAAAATATAATAAACTGTCCAAGATGTAACATTTCATTAACCTATCATAAATCAAAAGAAAAACTTATATGTCATCATTGCGGATATACTCTTAACTTTCCAGAAAAATGTCCTACTTGTGAAAGTACAAAATTAATAAAAATCGGTGCTGGCACTCAAAGAATCGAAGATGAAGTTGCAGCGATGTTTAGCTATGCAAAAATTCAGAGAATGGATTATGATAGTTTAAAAACAGAAAAAGATTTGCAAGATATATTCCACAAAATAGAAAAAGGTGAGATTGATATACTCGTTGGTACTCAAATGATCGCAAAGGGGCTTCACTTTCCAAACATAAAATTTGTAGGTATTGTAAATTCTGATTTGTTACTAAATATTCCAGATTTTAAATCAGCAGAAAGAACTTATGCTTTGATTACTCAAGTTGCAGGGAGAGCGGGGAGAGAAGGGGCGAAAGGCTTTGTTATGATACAAACTACAAATCCAGATCATTATTCTATAACTTGTGCAAAAGAAGCGGATTACGAAAAGTTTTTTGCAGAAGAAATTGAGTTTCGTAAAATATTAAATATGCCCCCTTTTGTAAGACTTTTGAGACTTGTTGTAAGAGGTAAGGACGAAGAAATTGCCAATAATGACATCTACAAACTCTTTGAAATAATAAAAAAAATGAAATTAGAAAATGTTAGACTCTTAGGACCAGCTCCTTGTCTTTTGCAGAAACTAAACAACAATTTTAGATTTCAATTATTGTTAAAATCACCAAAAATTGAGCTTATGCAAGAAATTGTAACATTAGCGTTAAAAGAATTTAAATGCAACAGAAAAAACTACCTCGAAATAGATGTAGACCCATCAGATTTGTTTTAATCCAAATTTAACTGGGAAAATTTTTACAAATATTCCAACAACAGTCAACTATAATTCTAAAAAAGATAAATTTTAAGAAATTTTTTATTATGAATTATTAGAGCATTTAAATTACATTATAATAATTTGATTCTTTTTCTAATTCTTCTACGAGATTGTCAAAATATTTTTTATAATTTCTATTTGAAAATTCCCAAATTAGATATGATATAGGATTTATAAATAAATGTTTTAGAAAAAGTAATGGCTTTGTTCTTAAAGTTAAAAAATTTAGATTGAATTTTAGTAATCTATTTTTTTTTAGTTTTAAAATTTTGTAATATTCCAACTCATAGCTTGTGAGATGTTTAGTCCTTATATTAGCCCAATAACCATCATATTTTGTAAAATCAGTTTCATTAGTTATTAGATTCATTTTTTTGTATGATTCTCTTATTTTTGTTTTAGGATATGGAGTTACAATTTGAATAAATGGATAGTCTATTTCTTTATTTTCTATAAACTTAAATAATGAGTCAATAGATTTTTTATCATCTTCTGGTAATCCTATAATTAATCCTCCATATATTCTTATGTTATTTTTATGTAAATATTTTATTGCTAAATTTGTATAATTTATTATATTTCCCTTGTTTAAGTATTTAAGATTTTTATTTTCATTATTTTCTATACCAAGAAAAACCTGTGTGAATCCGGCTTTAGACATTAGATAAGAAAGTTCTTCTGATGTTGCTATGCCTTTACTACTGCATTGAACAATATAAATAATGTCATTTAATTTTTTTTCTATTATTAACTTACATAATTGTTTTAATCTTTCTACATCTAAACATATATTGTCATCAACAACAAAGATCATTTTTATGTCACTTTTTCTTACATTAATAATATCTTCTATAACTCTATCTAGATCGTATGTTCTAAAAGAATTCTGATACATATTTCTTATAACGCAAAAATTACATGTATTAGTGCATCCTCTGGATGTTTCAATTAACATTATCCCTTGATTTTTCATTTGTAGTGGATTAAATAAGGAAAAATCATTTTTGTTAATAAAATTTCTATTAGGGATTTTTATCTCTTTTAAATCAAGAGGTTCTCTTTGTTTATTATGTTGAACTTTTACTCCATCAAAATATGACAATCCCATTATATTATCAAAAGATAATTTATTTTCAATTGATATAATTAATTCATCGAATGTTTTTTCACCTTCATTTCTTACAATAAAATCAAAATAAAATTTATCATCACTTTCATATATTTCTTCATACATAGTTGTTGCATGATAGCCACCTAAAACAGTTTTAATTACTGGGTACTCTTTTTTTATATACTTAGCTATTATTTTAGCCGTTTCATATTGAAATGTCATTGCTGATATTCCAATGACATCAGGTGATAATGTATCAATTGTATTTTTTATTTGATTTATAAAATGAGTTTTTTTATTAAATGACTCAAGTATTTTTATGTTGTGATTTCCTGTTAAATTAGATGCAATTGACAAAAGACCTAAATTAGGCATATTCCCAATTGGAAATAAAGTCGAATAAGATGGGGTAGAAATAAGTAATATATTCATTTACAACTCCTTGTATAAAAACTAAATGAAAAAAACATGAAATAATGATAATATTAGTGTTTTTTTTAATCATAGCTTATTCTATAAAAACGAAAATAATTAATAAAGACAGAATTCCAGATATATAATTTTATTGTATTATGAAAAAAAAGTCAATCTTTTTGCCAATATACTAATATACTTCGTGAACTTTTACCTCTCAGTATATACTCAACCGCTTTAATATTATAAAATTACAATATATCTTTTATTGAATTTTTAATCGATTTCAATTTTAATTGACTTTTAAAACAATCTAATCTATATTTAATCACTATACAAAAACTTTAAAGGCTAAAAATGAATTATTTAATAGTTGACTTTTTTAATATTTTTATTCTTGGTGTAATTATATCAATTGCAGTTTATCATTTTTTTATTTTTATTGGTAGAAGAGAAGAAAAAAGTAATTTTTATTTTGCTTTATTTGCTTTTTCTGTGTGGTTTTTTGTTTTTGTGAATTCTATGATTTTTTTTAAAGTTTTTCAGATAAATAATCAGAGTTCAATACAAATTACTAAATCTATAACTGCGAGCATATTAGCTATATCTTTTTCATTTTTTGGCTATAATTTTTTAAGTTTGTTTTACGAATACAATAGAAAAAATAAAATTATAAATTTATTAATATGTCTTCAATTAATAGATTCTATTGTAATAATACTTAGCATTATTATATTTGGAATTCAATTTTATTCAAAACATATTTTTGTTTATACAATATCAATATCAGTTATTGTAATGCTTAGTTTAATTAGTTTTTTTGTTTATTGGATAATTAAAGAAAAAAAATACAAAAAAAGAACAATTGCTATCACTTTGGCTGGATTACTTTTAATTTTGTTAAATATAACAACTGGACGAGTTTTAGAGGCTTTTGATATACCAAATCCATTATCTGGTAATTTTTTTGTTCTTGGTATAGCAATTTATGTTTATGCTTATGCTTTAAGTTACAATTTTAATAGTGAACATTATGAACTTAAGAATAAGAAAAAAGAATTAGAGTATTTAAACCTTACCCTTGAAGAAAAAGTTAAAGAAAGAACTGCCCAGCTTGAAATAGCAAATAAAGAGATAGAAGAAACAATTAAACAAAAAACTCATTTTTTTATAAACATAGCACACGAAACAAAAACACCTCTTACTTTAATTTTAAATTATCTTGATAAATATATTAAATCCGTTGGGTTAAATGAAGATTTAAAAGTAATACAACAAAATATTTATAAACTTTTACAAGATATGATTAACTTTTTGGATTTAGAAAAATTACAAAAAGGTAGTTTCATTTATGATAACACTCAAATAACAAATTTTTCTGATGTTTTAAAAAGAAAATTAGTTTTATTTGTTGAAACTGCAAATAACAAACAGATTAGTTTAAGTTTTTATATAGAAGAAAATATTTTTGCTAAAGCCGATGTTTTAGGTATCGAACGAATTATCAATAATCTTGTAGAAAATGCCATTAAATATACAGAAGAAAATGGTAAAATTGAAATAAGTCTAAAAAAAATAGATGAAAACATAGAATTTGTTGTCAGAGATACAGGAATTGGTATTTCAAAAGAATTTTTGGAACACATATTCTTACCATTTTACCAAATTTCACAAAAAAAGCGAAACATAGACGGCATTGGGATGGGACTTTTTATAGTAAAGAAAATAATTGAGTCATTAAATGGAGATATATTAGTAGAATCCTATCTGACACAAGGAACTCAATTTAAAGTAATTTTAAAAAATTATGAATTAAAAGAAAATGATATTGTTGCAAAAGATTTAATGTTAAAATCTTTTATAAATATTCCTGTTATAAAAGACACCAATAAAGACATTAAATTTGACAAAGTTAAAAATACTATTATTTTAGTAGAAGATAATTTAGATTTATTGTTTTATGTTGTTTCTATCTTAACCGAAAAATACAATGTTTTTTATTTTAGAAATGGTAAAGAAGCTCTTGAAAATATCAAAAAAATCGAGAAACCAGATATAATAATTTCTGATATAATGATGGACGAAATGGATGGTTATACTTTTTTTAATATTCTATCAAAAGATGAAAAACTAAAAGATATTCCATTTATATTTTTGACAGCCAAGACATCATTAGCAGATAAGATAGAAGGACTTGCAAGAGGGGCAGTAGAATATATTTTTAAACCATTTGTAGCAGAAGAATTAATTTTGAGAATAGATTCTTTAATTAGAATCCAAAATTTAAAACATGCTTTATACGAAAAAAATAAATTTGCAACTGTTGGTAAACTTGTCTCTAATATTTCACATGAAATTTCAAATCCTATTTTTGGAATAAAAGGTCCTCTTGATTATCTAAAAGAAGAAATATATAAAACTGATTTAAAAGAAAACTCTTATATAAATGAGGCTATTCATTATATATACAACAATTTAAATAGAGTAGAAGAAATTATAAAAAACTTTAAATTTCTTTATTATACAAAAAATTTAATTAAAAATAGATTATATTTAAAGCCAATAATACTTGATATTATAAAAGTATTCAAAAACAATGTAAAAAACAAAAAAATAGAATATGTTATTGATATTAGAGATGATTTTGAAATAAATGGAAATGATCAAGTCATAAAACATATATCAATTAACTTGCTTTCAAATAGTATTGATGCAATAAGTAGTAATGGCACTGTAAAAATAGTTGGGGATTTCTATAATGAAACACCTATAATAAAATTTATGGATAACGGTTGTGGTATAAAAGAAGAAGATATATCTAATATATTCGATATTCTATATACGACAAAAGATATTGGTAAAGGGACAGGGCTTGGACTTTATATTGTAAAAGACCTTATCTCTAAATTAAATTGGGATCTAAAAGTTACATCAAAAATTAATGAAGGTACATCCTTTACAATTTTTTGTAAAGACAACTAAAATACTGAGTTTAATCAGAGAATTAAAAATTCATCCCAACGACGAATTTGTGTAGAGGTAATTTCTTGAAAATTTGTAAACCCAAAACACAGAGTTTACAAACAAATTGTATAAATAGTCAAAAGTTTTCAGAAAAATCAATGATTAATAATTTTTAAGTCGGCTTTTAATTTCAACAAAAAAAGCAACTTAAAAGAGAGAGATTTGAGTATTTAAATAAGGGTGTTTGTTAAAACCGAATATATAGATGATTATTTATTACCTCAGTTAATTTTTATAATTACAGATTTACTAAAGAATACTTTAGGTTCTTCTATAATCTCAAACCCAGATTGTTTTATCATATTTATTGATTTTTGAAAATCTTTTTTTGATACATGAAATTTGGGTTCTACTATAAAAATCTTTCCATTTGGTTTCAAGAATGTTTTGAGTTCTTGTAAAAAAGTCAATTGATTTGGCACTTCATGTAACATATAAAAAACTAAAATTAAATCAACTTTTTCTGATAAACTAATTTTGTCTTCTTGACATTTATGTAATTTAATTCTATTAGAAAGATTAGTGTTTTCTACTTTTTTCTTTAGTTTATCAAGCATTTCTTGTTGTAAATCTGCCGCTATAACTTTTCCAGAATTACCAACCAATTTTGCCATTTCTATTGTAAAAAAGCCTGGTCCACATCCCAAATCAAGTACCGTCATTCCTTCACTGATGAATGGTTTTAGTATTTTTTTGGGATTATGAAACAATTTACGAAAATTGGTATCTAATACACCAGCATGCTCAACGGGACAAACTTTATTACTACTCATTTGACTCTCCTTAAAATTTATTCATCACTAATAAAGACGAATAACTCTTGCTTTTATTGTAATTATTTTTTATTAATCTTATTTATTTTTTTTTATCCATTTTTAAAATTGTTTTCAATTTTTTGGTAGATAAAAAGTTTTTAAATTTTAAATTAAAATTTGGATTAGTAAATTATTTCACTAAAAAAAAATTAAAATTTATCAAAAAATCAAAATCAAATTTGACAGAGTACAAAAAATTGATTAGCTTTATATTAGAGTTTATTCACCAAACCAAAACTAATTTTAAAGGAGTAGAAAATATAAAATTGTTTTCTATTAATCTAAAGTTTATAATTTGTAATATCCGAAAATACAAATTGAAGAGGTAATTATGAATACAATACAAATAAGTCAAATTGCTCAAGGCAAAATTTTTACAGAAGATTCTTATGTTTTCGAGAATTTGTTTTTTCTTCCCAAAAGTTTACCTATTATGGATTATCATATAAAATTGTTAAAAAAATGGAATATTGATAAAATTTATTGTTTTGGGATATTAACTGATATTAAAACTCAAAAAGAAGAAGAAAAGGAAGATAGAACCCTTGAAGATATCTTTGATTCTCCAAACAATGTATTAAAAATAGAAGAAGAAGTGATAGATGAGGCAAGTCCTATTGTTGAAACAGTTGAAGATTTTAAATCAACATATAAAAAATGGATTTTAACAACGATAAGTTTTTTTAATGCAATTATAACAACTAAAACTATTGATAAAGAAAAAGTAGTCAATATTTTAAATGATATAAAATTAAATGTAAAAAAAAATAAGAACGAATGTTTAAAAATGTTTGGAAAACAAATAGAAGGCATTCCATATATTCATAGAAAAACAATAGAAACAACAATTTTAGGATATATAATTAGTGAAAGTATGCAACTAACAGAGTTTACAACCTCTAATTTACTCTTTGCTACATTATTTCATGATCTTGGTATGCTTAAAGTTCCTAAAGAAATTCTACAAAAAAAAGGGGCTTTAACCAAAGAAGATTTAACAGAAATTCAAAATCATACAATCTATGGTTACAAATATTTAAGAGAAATTGGATATTCAGCAATAGTTGCTTCAGGGGCATTACAACATCATGAAAGAATTGATGGTAAAGGTTATCCAAATCATGTAAGCCTTGATAAAATTACAGAAATTGCAAAAATTATTGCGGTAGTAGATGCCTATTGTGCTGCGATTGCTGATAAACCATTTAGAAATACCTTACATGCAAAAGAAGCAATTCAAGACCTACTTAAAAGCGGCGGAAGTGCTTATGAACCTTCTATATTAAGAGAATTAGTTAAAAACATATCATTTTATCCAATTGGCAGTTTGGTTTTACTTTCTGATAATAATCCAGCAGAAGTTGCAGGAACATCAGGAGTTGCTATGAGACCTATTGTAAAAATAATAAAGACTAAAGAAATGATTGATTTAAGCAAAAAAAATGATATTTACATTAAAGGAATTTATTCCAATACAAATGAACAAACTTAGGATTTTATTAAATGCAGATAAAATTTTTGGGAACAAGGGGCTCTATCCCTGCACCAGGTATGGATACTGTTAAATATGGTGGAAACACAAGTTGTGTCGAAGTAACATCGGATGAAGGTATAAGAATAATAATTGATGCAGGGACAGGTATTAGAAAAATTAACAAGAATTTTAAACTTGACTCAGAAAATATAGTAAAACTTTTTTTTACTCATTCACATTGGGATCACTTACAAGGACTCCCTTTTTTTAACCAATTATTTGTTCCTGATAGAAAAATCAATTTTTTTATAAATAAGATTTATTTTGAAGAAATAAAAGATGCTATAATAAAGCAAATGTCTGGAAAAACTTTTCCAGTGCAGTTTGATAGCCTACCTTCTGTAATAAAATTTATTGAAGTTGATAAAAAATATGTTTTTAATGCAAATTTTACTTTAGAATTATGTGAAAATTATCATCCTGGTGGTTCAACTGGTCTTAAATTTACTGATGGCAATAAAATTTTTGTTTTTATAACTGATAATGAAATAAAACTTTTGAAAGAAAGAGGACTTTATCCAAATCTTGTCGAATTTTGCAAAAATGCAGATATAATTGCTCATGATGGACAATATCTTGATGCTGATATGAGAATAAAAAAAGGCTGGGGACATTCTACAATAGAGGATTTGGTAAAATTATTTATTGATTGTAATGTAAAAATAGGGATTTTTACTCACCATGACCCAGAAAGAAAAGATGACGAAGTCGATGAAATGGAACAATGGGCTAACGATGAAATCAAAAAACAAAATTCTACAATAAAAATAATAGCAGCTAAAGAAGATTTAATTATTGAAGTTTGAGTCAATTAGCGAAAGTATTTCTATTAATTATAATTGTTTCATTTTCAATCCCTTCACTAAATGCAAAACAATAAAATAGAAAATTAAGAAGTCTTTTTTATTATCTCTGTGTACTTAGTGTTTCCGAGAGCAAGCTCATTTAAATATATTACTCCGGCTTGATAGTCTAATATATTTAAGAGTTGTCTGATTATATTATAAAGGCAACTTCATTGTCAAGAGACTATGGAAAAATAAAAAATAGTTAGAAAACAGATGAGTTAAATTATCTGCTCTATCTTTACTTAAGACAATCCAATACTTTAAATTTAGTCTCAGCAAAAAGAATTTCATCCAAAGCATTATCTAACTTCTCAGTATCAGAGCATTGTTCAATAAATTCTTTTTCGTATTCTGTTATATTACCAAATTTTTTTGATAATTGACGGATTAAGGTTTTTTGTTGTTTCTTAATTTCACCTTTAATTTCTCCTTCAATTCTGCTTTCATTTTTAATAGCATCTAAAAATGTTACCATAGATACCTCCTCTCGTAGTTCTTCAAATAAATCTTTTGTTATATTTTCAAATTTAGTTTTATCTATATTTTTTACTAAAGAAATATAATAAATTATTGTTTCTAATTCTTCTAAAGTTTTAAACTTATCAAGATTATAAAACAGTCTAATTATTTCTAATAATGATTTATATTCCTCTTCAAAAATTGTTTTAAGAGCAATAAGCCCAGAATATAGGTGAATATTATTAATTATTTCTTTATTTATATTTGGATTATCTTTTGTATTAAATAATATATAATTAAAATCAATTAGATTTTGTTTTATGGAATTATCTACATCAAAAATATCTTTAAAATTAGTTGGTATTTTCCATTCTTTTTGTCCATGATAAAAAACTAATGGTATTACAATTCGTAACTCTTTATTCTTTTTATAATCTTCAAATATTATGTTAAAAATATATTTAAATATTTGGATAAATATATCTTTGGGTCTACTATTATCAACGCTCGATTTATGTTCAACTAAAAGATAAAAATCCAATTCTTTTTTATTCTTTAATTTAGTTTTAATTACCAAATCTTTAATACTCGATTTCAAGTTTGGCAATATATGACTTTGTTTGTCAAAATCCAAATAATCAAAATCTATTTGGCTAAAAATAGCCTCTGGTAAACTGATCCGTAAGAAATCAATAGCATTTTCTTTTTTAGACAAGAGATGTAAGAAAAAATTGTTATGTATATTTGTTAAATCTTTTTTCATACAAAAAATATAACTAAAATTTAGAGATTTGTCAAAAAAAATTATAAAAAAAGACCGAGTCGGATTTCAAAAACCCAACGAGTCTCAAGACTATACCAGCTGGATAGTATAATTTACTCTCGAATTTTTAATTTGTTTCTATGAAACAAGTTAGGATATGCGAAAATTGGAACCTCCCCCAAAAACACATAAAATTTGTCAAAAATAGGGTAGGTTCCTCAAGTCTAAAAATTATCATTGATAAAAAAACACAAAATTGTATCATTTTACAAAAATCCTAATATTTTCAAGAGTTATCTGATTATATTATAAAGGCAACTTCATTGTCAAGAGATTTGGAGAAATAAAAAAAAAGTGTCTATCTCTATAATTTATTAATATCTTCAATAGATAAACCAGTTAATTCACAAATTAAATTAATATCCAATCCTTTATCTTTCATATTCTTTGCAGTTTTTTTAATTCCAAGTTTTTCACCCTCAATTTTACCTTTTTCAACCCCTAATTTTTCGCCTTTTTCCAATGCTGCTTCAATCATTCCTCGTTCGTCTTGAATTAGCATTGACTCCATGTCATAAGCTTCCCATTCTTCTTTACTCATATTTGATACTCTTGCTATTTCAAAAGCGTGTTTAAAAACATTGTTTTCTAATTCTTTGGGAATAGTATTTAAATTTGACGCTTCTTTTATGAAATATATCCATTTTTCAAGGTTTGTTGTCAATTCTTCTATTTTTTTACTGAATTTATTTAATTCTATAAAATAATATTTGATTTCATCCAAATAACAATTACCTGTTATAGTTTCTTTTGTTCTATGAATTGATAAATAATGTGGAAATTCAAACATATTAAAATCTAATATATTTATCGATATAACTTGATTTAACTTTGGGTAATCTTCGCCTTTTTCTATTTGGTTGGCATATCTTTTGGAAGCGTTATAAATTATTCGTTTTTCCATGCCTTTTACATATTCTACCTGCGAAGTACAAGGATGGACAAGTGTCGTTTTTGCCATGGACGGCAAAAAAACGACCATTTCGACTATATATTGAATATTTCTTTCATCTGTACATCTAACATCTACATAAGATTTTTTTGTATATTTGATTTTTGGTGCTTGATATGGGTCTAAGATTACTACTTCTTTTATCCTATAAATCCCTTCAAGTCCAAGAATAGAGTTTAAAAAGTCTATTAGAATATCTTTAGCGTTTTCATTACCAAAAATTTTTTTAAATGCAAAATCAACTCTTGGGTCTATAAACTGCATAGTATTGTCCTTAATCTTCATAACTTCATAAATAAAATATATCAAAAAAAATCGTGGAAAGCAATAAAAAAGACCCGTAAGGTTTCAAAAACCCAACGAGTCTCAAGACTATACCAGCTGGATAGTATAATGTACTTGGATAGAATTGTCAATAATATAGTCGATAATGCGAGTCTCAAGACTATACCAGCTGGATAGTATAATGTACTGCTGGCTCTGTAACTTATTTTATATCTATGAGTTACAAAGCGGTTTGCGAGCGAGGGGGTATTTTTAGTCAAAAATACTACAAATTTTAGTAATTTCAAAGACCAAAACACACTCTAATTTGTTTCTATAAAACAAGTACGAGCGAGATCAAGTAAATTTTGCATTTCCTCCACGCTCGCAAATAAATTTGTAATATAAAAACTCATTAATCCCTAAACTCAAAACAATTATAATAGAAGATAAAAATTCATTCAATAGTTTTTTCTGATATTTTAATTTTTTATTATTTTATTTAAGCCAATCCAACACTTTAAATTTAGTCTCAGGAAAAAGAATTTCATCTAAGGCATTATCGAGTTTTTCACTATCAGAGCATTGTTCAATAAATTCTTTTTTGTATTCTGTTATATTACCAAATTTTTTTGATAATTGACGGATTAAGGTTTTTTGTTTGTCTTTAATCTAATAAAAATAGATATAACTCAACAAAATATCTCCTATTTTCGTGTCATCCAGACTGTTGTGAGAAATTTATTTATATAAAATTTTGTGGTTAAATCTATTTTTTTTTCACTACAACAATCGTAATATCATCATCTAATTTATTTTTACAAAAATCTAACGTTGCATTAAGTATTGCGTTTCTAATTTCTTCAGCATTTTTTTTACTATTTTTTTCAACTACATCGCAAAAGTTTTTCATTCCAAATAAAACTTCTCTGTTTTCAGGAAATCTTGTACTTGTGACACCATCAGTATAGATTACCATTATATCATCTTTTTCGAGTGTAAATTCAAACTGCTTTACGATTTTTGATATGTCTGGCAATATTGCTAAAAATATACCATCAGTTTTTAATAATTCAATTTTTCCAGTCTTTGCTCTGTATATCATTATATCGAGATGTGCACCTGCATATAAAAATTTACCATCACCTTCATATTTAAATAAAGTCATTGTCATAAAATGATTTTCTCTTAATCGTTCTCTTACATTCTCACTTAATATCTTATTTATCAGGATCAAAGCCTCTGATGGTGTTATTTTTTCACTATTTTTTACTTTAGTTGTTAATGCTGTTTCTGCCATCATAAGAATAAGACCTGGTGTTACTCCATATCCAGAAACATCACCAATAGCAAACCAAATTTTGTCTTCCTTATCTTTTAATATGTCGTAATAATCACCTCCAACCTCTTCAGCTGGTTTCATTATTGCAGACATTTCCAACTCTTTACTTTGAGGAATTCGTGGTAGTAATGATGCTTGAATTCTTTGTGCAATAACCATCTCTTGTTTTAATCTTTCTCTTTCTTTCATGCCATCGATAAGATTAGCATTTTCGATAGAAATAGCGGCTTGAGTTGACAATAATTTCAATATTTCTACTCTATGTGGTGTAAACGCATAAGTTACAAAATTATTTTCAAGGTAAATTGCCCCAAGTGATTTGCCTTGACTTATGATAGGAAAACAAAGGACAGATTTTGGTTTTGCTTGCAATACATAATTATCTAAGACAAAAGCACCTTCTTTTGTAGCGTCTCCCAAAACTAAATTTTCTTTGGTTTTAACTGCAAATCTAACAATTGACGAAGAAAGTTTATCCTGTTTATCAAGTGGAATTGATTTTAATACAATGTAATCGTCCTTATTTGCATAAGATTCACATTCTATAAATAAATCATCATTTTTCGATAGAATAAAAAAACCTTTTTCTGCACCTGCATTTTCTATTACTATTTTTAACATTTTTGCAAGAAGTTTTTCCATCTCAATTTCTGATGAGATTGTTTGAGTCGCTTTCATTACAGTTGCAAAGTCAAGTAGTGTTGAAGAAGTAGATGTTTCTGTTGGGTGAAATATTTTATTTACAGGTTTCATTGATGGTGCTATTGTAGAACTAAAATTTATTATTTCTTCTCTATTCCTATAAACTGCCATCAAAAAACCATACCTTCTATCAAGGTCTTTTACCTTTTCGTTTGCACCCCATTTTGAATAACAATATTTTGCTTCAATAAAATATGATTCTGCAATTTTATTCATCCCTTTAGAAACATAAAATTTTACAGCACATTCATTTGCAATAGCCTCTATATTTGAAAAAGAATTTTCTTTTGCAACTAAAATAGCTCTATCGTATAATTTTATACTTTTTTCTTGCCTATTTGAAATATTATAAAATTCTGCTCTTAACAACAAATAAGGAGCCATATAATTATCTGGGGATGTTTTAGCCCATATTCTATATTTTTTTATTATATTTTTTAGAGTTCTTAAATTTTTATTAATAATAGATTGATTTTCATTAATTAAACAATATTCTTTTAAAGTTAATCCATAAAAAAAGTAATAAAACTGAACAAACATCATTCCAAAAAAACCGCCTTCGGCTTTTTTTATTTCCAAACAAACATGATAAGCTAATTCCACTTCATTAAACAAATAATAAATTATCAATTTTAAAACTTTATAAAAACCATAAGCACTCAAATTTTCTTTTAAAGAATTAACAAAATCCATCTCATTCTCTATATATTTACCTTCAAAACTCAATCTATCTTTTGAACTACCAATTAAATTTAGACAAAACTGTTCAAAAATATTAAAAACGTGAATGCCTGATAGATGTTTTAATTTTTGTTGTAAACTTCTTAAATCTTTAAATTGTTTTGAAACTTCTAAAAGATTTTGTCCTGTAAAGATTAGTTCTGCTAAATAATGATTCATATTATAACCTGTATAGACTAAATCTCCCATTTCTAAGGCAAGAGAATAACCATCTTTTAAATATGAAATTCCTTCTTTTATATGATTTTTCCAATGATTTAAACCCACACCGTAAAGAAAATAAATTTTTGGTA
>MIAN01000264.1 GCA_001829125.1 Spirochaetes bacterium GWB1_27_13
TCTTCTGGTATAACAGAATTTAGAGGAATCTTTCCAATATCATGCAAAAGCCCTGCCACAAAATATTCTTCAACAACTTTAGAGTCAATGTTTTGTTTTAAAGCAAAACTTTTAGATATTACACCCACACAAATACTATGCCTCCAAAAAGCTTCCATATCAAGCGAGTTAAAATTGTTTTTATTTTTTACATTTGAAATTACAGCAGTTGATAAAACAAGATTTTTAACTGTATTTATCCCAAGCATAATTATAGCTCTAACAATAGAAGTAATCTGATTTGGTAAAGAATAATAAGCTGAATTGATTAACTTTAAAACCTTACCAGTTAAAACAGGGTCTAAACTGATAACATTATTTAATTCCTTAGCATCAGCTTTTGGATTTCTTGCAATTTCCAAAACTTTACTTACCGTTGTAGGAAGAGGTGGCATATTTTGAATAAATCTATTTATTTTAGTGAGTGTTGCTTGATCTAACATAATGCTCTAAAACTAACAGAAAAATCAAAAAATTTCAATAGGTTTGATGAAAAAAAATAAAATATTTTTTATATATAATTTTAGATACAAAAAATTTGATCTTTTTAAAATCAAATGTTATTTTAAGAGAATGGAATTTATTAAAAATATTTTTTCTTTTCTAATAGTTGCAGGTGCAATACAAGGAATTTTTTTGTCAATTATTCTTTTTACTCGAAAAAATGGCAATAAAAAGGCAAATATTGTCCTTGCGATAATTTTACTATTATTTTCGATAAGTATTACCCATACACTCATTTTTATAAATACTCATTTTCTTCTACCTAACTCAACTAAAATTGGAGAACCTTTTCAGTTGCTTTTTGGTCAACTTTTCTATATTTATGTAAATTACCTTATATTTCCTGATTTTAAACTAAAACCAAAGTATTTACTCTTTTTATTACCATTTTTAATCTTTTTTATCTTTATTTTTGCTTATTATACATATTTTTTTATCCAAAATGACCTCACAAATCGAATAATAAATGTTATTATATGGATTTTTATTTTAATAAATAACTGGACATTCCTAATTTTATCATATAGAATAATTATTAGACACCAAAAAACAATAAAACAAAACTTTTCTAATATTGATAAAATAAATTTAGAATGGCTTAAATATTTTATAAAATTCCTTGCTTTGTGCTATATTATCTATTTTTTACTCATACCTATTTTGGTTCATCAAGTAGACCCTTCAACGCATTTTAATAAACTCGTTATCTTTATTTTATCTATTTTAATTTATGGAATAGGTTACAAAAGTCTTACTCAACCTGAGATATTTAATGGTATAAATGAAATAGTTATAATAAAAGAAATTGAAATTTCAAGTAAAACTTCAAAAAAATATGAAAAATCATCGTTAAGCGATTTAGAAATTGAAGAGGGGATGAAAAAACTCGAAAAACTTATAGAAACAAAAAAACTTTTTAAAGACCCAGAACTAACACTTTCTGACCTTGCAAAAGAATTAGATATTTCAACTCACAATCTATCTCAAATGATAAATGCAACTGGCACTAATTTTTTTGACTTTATAAACTACTACCGCATTGAAGAATTTAAAAACTATTTAAAAGACCCAAAAAATTTAGAAAAATTCACACTACTAAGTCTTGCTCTTGACGCTGGATTTAACTCCAAAGCAACTTTCAACAAAGCATTCAAAAAAAATATGGGAATGACTCCTTCTGAGTATTTGAAAAGGTAAAATTTTTACTCAAATTTTTTGACAAACTTTAAATTTTGGAGTATAAATTTAAAAATCAAAATCTGGAGAATAATATGAAAAAAGGAATATTAATTATGAGTTTTGCTTTATTATTAATGACAGGCTGTGGTAATCCAGCTTTAAAAGACGACGGACTTTATGCTGTTTTTAATACAACAAAAGGCGAATTTATTTGTAAATTATTTTACGATAAAGCTCCTATAACTGTTGGTAATTTTGTTGGGCTTGCTGAAGGAAACATCGAATTCACTGACCCTAAAACAAATCAACCTGTAAAAAAACCTTTCTACAATGGAATAATTTTTCACAGAGTAATTAAAGGTTTTGTTATCCAAGGTGGTTGTCCACTTGGAACTGGAACTGGTGGACCTGGCTATGAATTTGCTGATGAGTTTGATAATACTTTAACCCATGATGGTGAAGGTATTTTATCTATGGCAAATGCAGGACCAAATACAAACGGAAGTCAATTTTTTGTTACATTAGCAGAAACTCCACATCTTAATGGAAGACACGCAATTTTTGGTAAAGTTGTTGCAGGAATGGACATAGTAAAAAAAATTGCAGAGGTAAAAGTTAATGACCAATCAAAACCTTATGAAGATGTAGTTATTAAAGAACTTAAAATAGTAAGAGTTGGAGATGCTGCAAAAAAATTTAATGCAGTTGATGCTTTTGCTAAAAAAGATGAATTATTAAAAAAATTAGAAGAACAAAAAGAAATAAAATTACAAGAATTTTTAGCTAAACTTGGTGTTGATTCTTCAAAAATTATAACAACAAAAATCGGTTTAAAATATTTAGTTACAAAAGAAGGTAAAGGAAAAACACCTCAAAAAGGAGAAACAATAGTTGCTCATTATACTGGTTATCTTTTTGATGGTACAAAATTTGATAGCTCTGTTGATAGAGGACAACCTTTTGAAACAGAAATTGGCGTTGGAAGAGTAATAGCTGGTTGGGATGAAGCATTCTTAACTATGAAAGAAGGCGAAAAAAGAATTTTAGTTCTTCCTTATTACCTTGCTTATGGTGAGAGAGGTTATCCACCTATAATCCCACCTAAAGCAACATTGATTTTTGATGTAGAACTTATTAAAGTTAAAGCAGCAAAATAAATTTTTAAACCGACGGGCTAAAACCTGTCGGTTATTATAACACAGATTTTTTAGATTGTCACGGATTGACACAGATTAAATCGTGTAAATATAGACAATAACTATATTTATTTTATGATTTTTGACAAATAAAAACTTTTTGGTATATAACACAGATTTTTTAGATTGACACAGATTACACGGATTAAATTCATTTAATTAGTTGATATTAAACTAATTAACCTTTAGATATTTTGACAAACTAAAAACTTTTGAGTATAATTATAAAAATATGAACAATTACATTCAAATTCAAGTAACATTTCCAGATATAGATACTACCCAAAAAATAACAAACAACCTACTTAACGAACGACTCGTATCATGTGTACAAATCTTGCCCATTTTGAGTAAATATTGGTGGGAAAACAAAATTGTAACAACCAATGAGTATATTTGTTTTATGAAAACTAAACAAAGTCTATTTGAAAACATAAAAATAAAAATATTATCAGCCCATCCTTATAAAGTACCAGAAATTATTGTTACTCCAATATTGGAAGGTAATAAAGATTATTTGGCGTGGATTGATGAAGAAACTTGTTAATTAAAACCTGAAGATTTTTGAAACCTCTCATATCTAAAAAATTATTGAATTCCGTCCAAAAATATATTATAACATTACATGTAAGATTATATATCAAATGTAAAATTAAAAAATCAATATTGCGAAGTTTTTTATGATAAATTAACATTCATTTTCATCGAAAAGCCTTGGTTTTAACAATAAAGAATATGAATTACTAAATTATTCTGATAAATAGTTTTATTTTTTAAACAATTTACCAAATTTTGATGAAATATCAACTATTCTAAAACAGCCTATATTTATATTAGATATTAATTTAATTTGTGAAATTACAGGTTTATCGGTTGAAAAAATTAAAAAATTATGATTTTAGTTATAGCATTTTTCAAAAAATTTTGAAGTCTTTAATAATTCAATAAAATTCTTAAAAAATTTTATTAATTTATTCTATAAAATCTATTTAAAATTAATGTAATTTTATTAAATTTTAGTTTCCTTTTCTGAAAAATTATATTAAAAATATATAATATGGATTTGCATAGATTTTACTGATTAGTATTTAAGTAATAAAATAATACAAGATAAATAATCTGTGTTAATCAAAAAAATCGGTGTTAATATGTGTTATGTTATATTTAGAGGAATTTAATGTTTAACTTTAATAATTATAAAATTGTAGAAACTATACACTCCGGTAAAAAAAATATAATATACAAAGCTTTTGATATAACAAACAATAATCCTGTTATATTAAAGCTAATAAATAAAGAATATCCTTCTTTTCAAGAAATAAAACATTTAAAAAATGAATTTGAAATAGCACAAAATCTTCAAGATATAGATGGCATTGTAAAAATGTTTGATTTTATAGATGATCCAAACTACAAAATGATAGTAATGGAGGAAATTGAAGGTAAATCATTAAAATATTTAATTGATAAAGAAGATATTGATATTCGAGACTTTTTAAAAATTACAATAAAAACAGTAGAAATTCTTGGTAAAATTCACAGAGCAAATGTAATTCATAAAGATATTAAACCATCAAATATTATTACTGATAAAAATAACAATATATGGATAATAGATTTCAGTCTTTCCACTCTTTTTATAAGAGAAAATTTAAATATGATTAAAGCTGATACAATAGAAGGCTCTCTTCCCTATATTTCTCCAGAGCAAACAGGAAGACTAAATAAAACAATTGATTATAGAAGTGATTATTATTCTCTTGGTGTAACATTTTATGAAATGATTACTAAAACATTACCATTTACATCTCAAGACCCATTAGAATTAATACATAGTCACATAACCAAAAATCCTTTACCCCCACATAGCATAGATGAACGAATTCCTTTATCGATTTCAAATATAATAATGAAATTATTATCAAAAAATCAAGAAGATAGATATCAAAGTAGTTATGGTATATTATATGACTTAAAAGAATGCTTTAAACAATATGAAACAAATCGCCAAATATATAATTTTGAAATAGCAAAAGAAGACAGGTTAGAAAAATTTCAAATTCCTGAAAAAATTTATGGTAGAGAAGAGGAAATCAATAAACTAATACAAGCGTTTAATTACACTTTGACAGGTAATACAACAGTTGCAAATATCAAAGGTCCTTCTGGTATAGGAAAGTCTACATTAACTAATAAAATTAAATCTTTTATTTCAGAAAAGAAAGGCTATTTTATTTCTGGTAAATTTGATAAATTTAAACAAGATATTCCTTATTATGCCCTAATACAAGTAATAGATGACCTTGGTAATCAAATACTAATAGAGAATGAAGAAAGTCTAGAAGAATGGAAAAAACAGATTCTTGGTATTACAGGTAATATAGGTAAGATTATAACAGATATTTCACCAATATTTGAGACAATAATTGGAAAACAACATAATTTATCAGAAATTGGAACAAGAGAGTCTCAAAATAGATTCAATATTCTTATGAATAATTTTTTATGTTTATTTGCAACTAAAGAACATCCTTTAGTTATATTTCTTGATGATATGCAATGGGCTGATAATGCAACAATTACTTTGTTTGAAACTTTATTATCTGATAATAATAAATTACCTCTACTTGTAATTTTTTCTTATAGAGATAACGAAATAGATCAAAATAAGCCTTTTTTGGATATAATTGATAAAATAACTAAAGAAAAACGCTTATTTATAACTGATATTGAAGTACATCCTTTTAAAAAGAATAATATTATAGAAATGCTTAAAGATATATTCCAAAAATCTGGAGAAGAGAAGCTAAACGAAATAGCAGACCTTATTATGAGTAAAACTATGGGAAATCCTTTTTTTATAAGAGAATTTCTTTTTAATCTTCATTCTGAAAATCTTATTTCGTATAATAATGAATGGATATGGGATATTGAAAAAATAAGAAAGAGTCATATTACTGATAATGTAATTGATCTTATGGTTAATAAAATAAAAAAATTGCCAGAAGAAGTTCTTTTAGTAATAAAAGTATCATCTTGTATTGATAACTGGATTTATTTTGATACACTGATTTATGCTACTGACTTACCAGAAAATAAATTACAAAAATATGTTTATTTTTTAGTTAATGAAGGAATGTTGATAAAACATGAATATAATTATCAATTTGTCCATGATAAAGTAAGAGAAGCCGCTTATAATATATGCACAGAAGAAGAAAGAAAAAAATATCATTACAGCATAGGAAAATCAATTTTACTAATTTATGAAAAAGAAGAGAAAAAGAAAGATAAATATGTATTTGGAATTGTAAACCATTGGAATTTATGTATTTCTATATTAAAAAATGAAGAAAAAGAAAAATTATCAATATTAAATTGCCAAGCGGGCAATAAAGCCAAACTCTCTGGAGCATTTAGTAACGCATTAAGTTTTTTTAATATTGCGGTATCTTTATTGCCAAACGATAAATGGGAGTCTAATTACAAAAATACTTTTGATTTGTATAAATCTCAAGCAGAAGTTGAAGTACTCACCTCAAACTTTTATAATGCAGAAAAAAACTTTTCATTACTCTTGTTAAAATCAAAAAATAAACTTGACACAGCTGAGGCATATTTTCTCCAAATTTTAAAACTTAATAATCAAGGCAATTATTTAGAGGCTTATGAACTTGTCAATAAAACTTTAAAACTTTTTGGTTATAGTATTCCTTCAAAATTTAGTCCATTTCATTTACTTATCGAATTTTTAAAAAGTAGTTTTTTATTATTTGGCAAAGATAAAAATAAATTATTAAATTTGCCAGACCTTAAAGATGAAGAAAAACTTTTTGTATTAAAAATATATTCTTTTATAGGAATAATATTTTTAAATATAAATAATGATATGCTTCCATATCTTGCACTAAAAACATTAAATTTAACATTAAAGTATGGTAATTCTAAAAACTCACCAACAGGGTATATCTATTATGGAATATTTTTATCAATGATATTAAAAGATATAAAAAAAAGTTATGAATTTGGTCAAATTGGCTGGGATTTGGTTATAAAATACAATACTGAAATAAATAAAGGTAAGATATTATCTTTTTTAGAAGTATTGATAAATTATAAAATAGAAAATACGAAGAAAAACTTAGATAAACAAATTGAAGCATTCCAATATAGTGCAGAGGTTGGAGATTTGCAAGGAATTGTTTATTCTATTTCAGCTTATCTAATGAATAGTTTTTTATGTGGAATACCACTTGATTTTATACAAAAAGAAATGGGTAAATATATAAAATATTTTATTGATATTAAAGAAAAAGTTTCAAATAGATTTATAACTGTTCTTACTAATTTACTAAATGAATTGTTAGTAGAAAACACAAATGATATTTTTGTAATACCAGAATCTGTTAAAGAGAATGTTGATATAGATTATCTTGAAAAAGAAAATGATAAACTCACTATTATTTGCCATTATATTTTAAAAGTAATAACAAATTATATAAATGAGAATTACGAAAGTTCAAATGCTATATTTTTACAAGAAAATAAGTATTTAAAGTATTCTATGCTATTTATTTATTATCCACTTTATTTATATTATAAAGCATTAACTATTGCAGCTTCTTATGAAAAATTTGATAAAAAAGAAAAAAAATTCCAGATAAAAATATTAGACTCAACAATAAAGAAATTTAAACTTTATGCAGATAACAATAAATTTAACTTTATTCAAAAGTATTTACTAATAAAAGCAGAATATTATAAAATTAGGAAAAAGTATTATCAAGCAGAACAACTTTACAATCAAGCGATTAAATACGCAGAAGAAAATGAATATTTAAATGATGAAGCTATTGCGAATGAATGTTTCGCCAAGTTTTATTTTGAAATAGGTATAAAAAATGTTGGAATATTATACATTCAAAAAGCTTATTATTGTTATCATAAACTTGGTTTCTCAAAAAAAGTTAGTAAATTTGAAAAAAAATATAAAAATTACATTTCACAAACTATTTTACCGAATACTTTACTAAAAAAGACGTTTTCTGATTCAACAACTTCTTCAACTGAGGCACTTGATATTGATTCAATAATGAAAGCTTCTGTTACAATTTCTGGAGAAATAGAAATTAAAAGAGTTATTGAAAAAATGATGAAAATTGTTATACAAAGTGCTGGAGCAGACAAAGGCATTCTTATTTTGTTAAATGAAAGAGATGAACTAAGAATTGAGGCAGAAGCTTATAGCGAAAAAGAAGAAGTTCTACTTTTACAATCAATACCTCTTGATGAAACAGAAATTTTATCTGAATCTATGGTTAGATTTGCTTTTAAGACTATTAGAATTTTAAACTTAAATGATAAGGGTGTAAAAGATATATTTATAAATGATAAATATTTAAAAAAATACAATCCAAAATCTGTATTGGTTTATCCTTTATTAAAACAGGCTAAATTAATTGGATTAATCTATTTGGAAAATAAACATATTAGCAATACTTTTCATTCTAAACAACTAAAAATTATACAATTATTATCTTCTCAAATGGCAATTTCAATAGAAAACGCACGATTAATCGAGGTAATTAAAGAAAAAGAAAGATTTAGGCAAGAAATTGTTATTGCCGAACATATTCAAACATCATTGCTTCCAATAACAAGAGAAAATAAAGAATTTGAAATATCTGGAGAAATAAAACCTGCTGCTGAGGTTGGTGGTGATTATTATGATATAATTTATGATTCTCAAAATAAATTATGGCTTGCTATTGGTGATGTTTCTGGACATGGGTTGACACCTGGATTAATAATGATGATGGCTGAGACTTCTTTTAATACAATAATTAAAACACCAAGACTTGATTCTACCCCAAAAGATGCAATAACTGAGGTAAATAATATTTTGTATGAAAATATAAATGAAAGACTAAAAGAATTGTATTTTATGACTATGGTCTTTTTGAAATATGAAGGTGCTGGGATTTTCAAATACGCTGGCTTGCATCTTGATTTTTTTGTATATAGAGCAAAAACTAATACTTTTGATACTTACAAAACTGATGGCTGTACAATTGGTATAGTGCCAGACATAAAAGATATAACATATAATATGGAAGTTTTTGTTGATGTTGGCGATATACTCATTCTATTTACAGATGGAATTACAGAGTCGAGTAAACATCAAGATGGAAAAAGAATTTTTTTCGGTATGGAAAATTTAGAAAAAACAATTAAAGATAATATCGATAAATCATTAGAAACAATAAAAAATCAAATTATAACTAATGCGTTACAATGGTGCGATTATAAACAAAAAGATGATATGACGATATTGTTATTAAAAAGATTGGTATAACACGGATTAGCAAAGATTAGGATAGATGGTCACAGATTACGTTTTTGGTGTTAAATAAATATAATCCGTGTTATATAGTTGATTTTATAAAAATTTTTTGATATATTTTATTTATGGCAAATGATAGCGACAAAAGATATAAAAAAAAATCTAATCCTTTAGTTGTGAAGAATTACTTTTATAGATGTCAATTTTAAAAATAGATATAATCCGTGTGTCAATCAGCGAAAATCTGTCTAAATCAGCGTTATGAAGGGTCTTTTGTATGAAAAAAATACTTGAAAGTATATTAAATTTAATATTTAAATTAAGAACTAAATTCCCAATGTTTTCTTTTATATCTTTTAGAATATTTTCTATGATTGTTATTTTGTTTTTTTTGGGACTTGCTGTTTTTGGTTTGATGAAATTAGCACCAGGTGACGTTGTCGAAAATTATGCAAAAAATCAAATAATGAATATAAATAGTTTTAGAAAAAATGATAATATTTATAATGAAGAAGAAATTAAACTTGCAAAAAAAATGCTTGGACTTGACAAACCTTTTTATGAGCAGTACTTTCACTGGCTATATCAAATCTTTGTAAAACATGATCTTGGCAAATCATTAATTTCAAAAGCACCAATTTTATTTTTAATTCAAGATAGAATGATAAATTCGTTAATTTTAAACATAATTTCTCTAATTTTTTTGACAATATTCTCTTTTGGGCTTGGAATTTATTTTTCATCAAAGGTTGGTACAAAAGTTGATATAATTGCAACATTTACTGCATTATTCTTGCATTCTTTCCCATGGATTTTACTTTTGATATTATTACAAGTTTTTGCGGCTATATCTGGATTATTTCCAGTAACTGCATACCCAGACTTCCCATTTAGAGACAACCCTGTTAAATTTACATTTAGTTATATCCATCATATAATTCTACCATTACTCGGTGCTTTTTTGGCTGGGGTCGGAGGCACTATGAGAATGCTTAGAGCAACGATGCTTGACCAACTTGGACAACCATATATTACAGCACTAAGAGCAAGAGGGATAAGTGAACGAAAAATTTATTTTTCACACGCTTTTAGGAATACTTTAAATCCTTATATTACAAGTAGTGCAGATTTATTAGCATCATTATTTTCTGGTTCATTAATTTTAGAAATTATTTTTTCTTACCCCGGCATTGGTAGGCTTATGTATGAAGCAGTTTTACAAGAAGACATTAACTTAGTTTTGGCAAATATTATGTTTATTAGTGCTTTAATTTTAGTTGGAATGATAATTGCGGATATTTTACTTGCATTAGTAGACCCTCGAATAAGGTATGGTAAACAATGAAAAGATTTTTATTAAATTTAATTAAAAGACCGATAGCCTTTGGTTCTCTGATAGTTTTATTTTTACTCTATTCTTTTATGCTTTTGGGAGAATTTATTTCTCCTTATACTCAAGAAACTACTTTTAAAAACCATTCTTATAGTCCTCCGTCATTAGTATTCTATTCAAAAAAATATGGTTTTGCCCCTCAGGTACAAAAACGAATTTTAATCGACGAAGTAAACTATAAATACGCAAGAATAAAAGGGGAATTTTATAAAGTTTCTTTTTTTGTAAAAGGTCCAAAATATAAACTCTGTGGATTAATTTCAACAAATATTCATTTATTTGGCATAAACGCCCCTTATGAAGAAAACGGTGAAATGTGGGAGCAAAATGGTAGAAATTTCCCTGTATTTTTATTTGGATCAGACCATCTTGGCAGAGACCTTTTTAGTAGAATTTTATATGGCAGTAGAATATCTTTAACAATTGGTTTTATTGGAGTTTTTATTTCTATGACATTGGCAATAGTTTTGGGTGGACTTGCTGGTTTTTATGGAGGTTTCATTGACTGGCTTGTTATGCGATTTGCAGAATTTTTTATTTTAATACCAGGACTTTATCTAATACTATTTTTACGTTCGATTTTGTCAAGAAATATGGACTCAGGTCAATCATTTTTAATTATAACGATGATTTTATCTTTTGTTAGTTGGCCCTCTTCTGCAAGATTAATTAGAGGAATGGTTCATAGTGTTAAAAGAGAAGATTATATTTCAAATGCAATACTTGAAGGAATTCCATCATTAATTGTAATAATAAGGCATATTATTCCACAATTATCATCAATTTTGATAATTAGCATAACTTTAGGGATACCAAGCTTTATTTTGGGTGAAACAGTACTTTCTTATCTTGGTTTGGGAATAGTTGATCCTGCTGTAAGTTGGGGTTCTCTCATAAACCGAGAAATCACCACAATTACAAATTTACAACATTACCCGTGGTTTTTAATACCAGGTTTATTTCTTTTAATAACAACGTTATCTTTTAATTTTTTGGGTGATTTATTAAGGGATACTTTAGACCCGTATTTTAAAGATAGGAGTATAACATAGTGCTTTTTGATATTAAAAATTTAAAAGTTAAATTTACTGTTAGCAATAAAAGTTTGTATGCAGTAAAAGATGTTTCTTTTCATATAAATAAGGGTGAAATCATTGGTATTGTTGGAGAAAGTGGCTCAGGAAAAAGCGTCACGGCTCTATCAATGCTCAACTTACTCCCAAAAAATAGTAGTGTAGAAGGCGATATTTTATATAATGATAAATCAATATTTAAACTTAATAAAAATGAATTACAATCTTATCGAGGCGGAAGCGTAGGTATTATTTTTCAAGAACCAGGGCGTTCTTTTGATCCTATTTATTCTATTGGTAAAACAATTAGAGAAACAATTTTAACTCACAACAAAGACTTAACTGAAAAACAAATCTATCAAAAATCAATTCAACTTTTAAAAGAAGTGCATATTCCAAACCCAGAAGAAAGACTTAAAAATTTTCCACATCAATTTTCTGGAGGACTCTTACAACGAATTATGATAGGTCTTGCACTTGCAACAGACCCAGAGGTTTTAATAGCCGATGAGCCAACAACTGCCTTAGACGTCACTATCCAATCACAAATTGTTAATTTACTTTTAGAGATTCGCAAAAAAAGGAATATTGCGATAATTTTTATTTCTCATAACCTTGCATTGATTGGTAACATCGCAGATAGGATTATCGTAATGTATAGTGGAATGATTTTAGAAGAAGGAATGGCACAAGAAGTAATAAATTTTCCACATCATCCTTATACAAAAGGGTTAATTGACTCTCTTCCTAAATTTGGTGAGCATTACTCAAAAGATAAGCTTCGTACAATTTGTGGAAATATTCCAAGCCCGTTTGATATTACAAATCAATGTCCATTTGCTCCTCGTTGTGAGTTAGTTAAAGATGAGTGTAAAAAAGAGATACCAAAATTTACAAAAGAAAAAAATATTCATAGATGTGTAATAAAAGGGGTAAAATTATAATTTATCTAGCTCTTCAATTAATAAACCTGTAATTTCACAAATTAAATTAATATCTAAACCTTTTTGTTTCATTTTTTTTGCAGTTTCTATCGCTTTATTTTTTTTACCTTTCTCAATGCCAAGTTTTTCACCTTTCTCAAGCCCAAGTTTTTCTCCATCATCAAAAGCAGTATTTATTACACCTTTCAAGTCTCGGTAGATTTTTAAACTCTCTTCGTATCTTTTAAATTCGTCTTGGTTATATTTTGCTATTTCTG
>MIAN01000265.1:0-2437 GCA_001829125.1 Spirochaetes bacterium GWB1_27_13
TAAAGTTGTTAGCTGGTATGACAACGAATGGGGATACTCAAACAGAGTTGTTGATCTATTAAAATATATGGCAAGCAAATAATTAATTTGTTTTCTTATGTGAGACTGTTCCTAAGGGGACAGTCTTTTTTATTACACAGATTACACTGGATAGTATTTAAGGTTATTTTAGTTATATATTTTATTAATTAATGCAAAGATAACAAAATTGTATGATTTAGTAAAATCTGTGTAAATTTGTGTTATATAAAACTAAATTTATAATAATTTGATTTACTAATTAGATTATTTTTTGTATAAAAATCCTAAGAGGTGATTTATGATAAAAATAAGAGCCTATGAGCATACAGATAGATATATTTTTGAGAAATTAGTTAGAGAATTTTATGAAGAAAGAAAAGTTAAGCCACCAACAAGTGACCAACTATTTGAAACAGTAGGTTTTTTTAACAGTTATCCTCAATGTGGAAAAATCTTTATGATACTTTATAAAGAAGAATTTGTTGGATACTGTATAGTTTTAAGCATGTGGAAAAATCAATTTTCAAACATATTGTATTTGATTGATGAACTTTATATAAAGAAAAAACATGAAAAACAAAAACTTGAGATTGATTTAATAGAATATTTAATTAAATATGAAAAAATTCACGGAATTTCAATTAGATTTGACAATTTAAATTTCCGTTCAAAAAGAACATTTAAATCAATCAAATTTAAAAGAGACAAAAACGATTTATATTTAAAAATGATAGAAGTTTAAGAATCTGGGTATAATATGAAAAAAATAGTTTTTTTATTCTTTCTCGTAATTTTATTTAGTTGTTCTACAATTCAATTTGGCATCAGAAAAAATAAATTTCTGGAAGAGGACGCACCTAAACAAGATGTAAAACCATTCAACTTAGGTTATAGTTATAAAGTTTTTGGAATTGAAGTTAGTGGCAATAGTATTGTAGAAAATATTTTTGCCCATCCTGACCAAAAAGCATATTTTGTTTTTATTAGTTTCCCTAAAATTGGGATATTAAAAACAGTTGATTATGGTAAAACTTTTACTTCTAGTTTTTTTACATTAAAAGGACTTGATATATCCTATGGTTACAATAATGACGAAGATGATAATGACAATAAAAATAACAAACAAGAAAAACAATCACAATCAAGAATTTTTGGACATTTTACTACATCATCAAAAGATCAAAAAAAAATAATAATTTCTTTGGGAAGTTATGTTTTTTTAAGCGATGATTACGGAACTAAATGGAGAGTTAAAAATTTATTCTTTGATAATGAAAAGTCAAATATCAGAAATATTTTTGTTAATGCAAAAGATGAAATTTTTATTTTTTCTGAAAATAAAATTGCAGTATCAAAAAATTGGGGTAAGAGTTGGAGTATAAAATATATAAAACTCAATAACGGTTATAATGTTTTTAAAACAAATTATATTACTGGACTTTATGATAACTCAACAGATATAATATATGCTTCATTTAAACATAATGACGAAGAAGACAATTTTTTATCGAGAATGACATATCAATATTTATACCAAAACAAAAATACAATTTTAAAAAGTGGACTTTTTTATTCAAAAGATTTTGGAAAGACATGGACTAAAACAAATGTAAATATTCCATTAAACTTATGGAAATATAACAATAAAATTTATGGTAGTTCAATTTATCCACTAAGTTTTTACAAAAAAAATTATTCGCAACAATTTATTGACTCTGACTTTTATAAGTTAGCAAAACTTGATAATTCTACATATATGGCTAATGAGTACTTAAAAACCTTATTAGAACTTGATTCTGATGATTTTCAGATAATTTCACAAAAAGACAATAAAATAGTAGAAATAGAAAATACAAATGCAAATATAATAGAAGAAAATAATTTTGAAAATATATACTATGGTTTGAAAAAAATTGAAAAAATTGATTATATTCAATGGCAAGAAAATTGGTTTACTAAAAAAAGGTCTCCTAATTTCTTTTATGAATATAATTCGTATAAACTCTTTAAAATGTGGAATGGGATGCAAACAACGAGTCCTATACTTTATTTAAAAGAGAAAGATGTTTATTATAGAATTAAACCAAAAGAAGAGTATTTAAAAGTTTTCTTTAAATATGTATTAGAAAATCAGATAAAATTAAACAGTATCAACCCATTCTTAAGAAAACCATCTGATATAGAATTCTTTGACCCTGATTTTGACCCAACAAACGGTTTTCCTGTTACAGTAGAATATTCTACTGACTTTGCAAAAACTTGGAAAGAACTCAATGATTCAAAGTATATTAGAAATATAATTGATCCTATTGGTAACAAAAGAACTGGCTTATACTGGTATAAAAATGTTGACCAAAGAAAATTATTCAAATTACAGATAAGTTTTGGGTTTGATAAGGGAGCAAGTTTTTCAGTA
>MIAN01000265.1:2453-9443 GCA_001829125.1 Spirochaetes bacterium GWB1_27_13
GGAGCAAGTTTTTCAGTATATCCAACAGATTTAGAGTATATAGATGGCGACTTATTGATTATGCTAAATTACTTTTCTTTATTAAAAAGTTACAAAGAAGTGTACTTAATAAAAGGTGCGGATAGTAAATAAATCTGCCTTTAAAGACCTGTTAGGTTTAAAAAACTTGACAGGTCATTATGATAACCAAACTACAATATAGCTGATAAAGAAAACGAGACATTTCAATTTTTTTGCATTTTTATCTGGGATAATATTATCATCAATATTAGTTAGGATATTATTATAAATACTATAATTTCTCAATCTTCCAATATATAAATTTCTACTCGTCTATTTCTTTTTAAGCCTTCCTCTGTTTGGTTGTCACCGATTGGTTTTGTTCCGCCACTTCCAAGGTAATAAGTTTTATTTTTGTCAATTGCATTTTCTTTAATTAAAAAATCTCCAACTACTTTTGAGCGTTCTAAAGAAAGTTTTTTTCTACCTTCCTCTGTCCCTCTGTCAGTTGTATGACCTTCAATCATAACGCCTCTATCTTTGTATTTTTTTAATATATCAGCAATTTTTATCAGTCTTTTTTCTTCTTCTGCCAAAAATTTAGTAGAATTTGGCTCAAAAAGAATGTTTTCTAAAGAAATTTTAATTCCTTTATCGTCTTTCTCTACTGTTGTGTTTTCTATATTTTGATCTTTGAGTTCTTGTTTTAAGTCCTTAATTATATCATCTTTTTGCATAAGTTCAATAGGATGCCAAATTCTTGTACCTTTATCAACAAATTCAACTTCATTTGTCATTATATTGTCAGTTGTTATTAAAAAAAGATAATTTCTTTCATATTCTTCTTTAATTCGACTCCCTGTTTCATTATCAAAATACATTATTGTTTTGGATATTCCTTTTACTTGTAGAATGCGAGGATCAATACCATCACCAGTATCATTTGTTATATCAACAGAATATTGATAAATAAATTTTGCTATATTTTTATTATCCAGCTGCTCGTAGCCAACAAATTGATATTCTACATCGATTGGAAAAGTGGAAATAACATTATCACCAAACAAATCTTGGACTTCAAGACCATTGGTTTGCCATTTATAGTTAGGTTCTATATTTTCTTCTGGAAATGCTGGAATATTCCTTAAAGTTGGTAGGTTATAAGACAATTTAATAATCATTCTACCAATTTGGTCTTTTTTATAAGTTACATCAACCAAATTTTTTATTTCTTTTACTTCATAATTGTAGAATTTATTTAAATGATAATAATAATAAGTATCCGCTAAATCAGCAAATCCATCTTTATAAGACATCACAGTACTTATTGTTTTATACTCTTGAGAATAAGAAAGATTAAAAACTCCGTTAATATATTGTTCACCTTGAATAGTGCATTCAATTTTTTGTTTTTGCCCTTCAATATATTTGAAACGAAAAGTTTCTGAAAAAATAAACATGGGGAATAAACACAAAATAAGAAATAAAATTTTTTTCATTCGGTTATCGATATAATTAAAAATTTCATAAGCCTATATTTAATCAAATTTATATTCTCTTTCAATTAATTCTTTAATTGAATCAAAGGCTTTTTGTTCTTCTTCACCTTCAGCAATAATTTGGACTGTAACTCCACTGAAAAGCTCAAGTATTATTATTTGTAGAACATCTTTTGCATTAGCAGTTTTGCCATCATAAGTTATTATAATTTTTGCTTTGTATTTCAATGCTTCTTTTGCAATCTCAGCAGAAGGTCTTGCATGTATCCCTCTTTCGTTTCTAACAGTGGCACTACCAGAAACACTCATATAAACAATCCTTTAAACCCATAAATTACTATTTAACTCAATAGAAATTAAATAAATATTCTATCATTATATAATTTAATAATAATTTTGTAAATTAAATTTTATAAATATTATCTTTTTTTTTATAATTTATAAAAAATTTATGATAATCAGCATTTTAATTTAATATTTATCCTCAATTCCATATAGAAACAAGGGAGTATCTATCTTGACAAATTACTCGGTTTTTTAAATTTGAAATAAATTATAAATTTTCTATAAAATTTTATGACTTATCCTTTCAATTTTCTTTTTTTCCATGTGGGTGAAATTTATAGTGCATGTCTTTAAGTTCGTCAAGTCCAAGATGTGTATAAATTTGCGTTGTTGATAAAGAACTATGCCCCAATAGAGTCTGGACAGTCCTAATATCAGCACCATTTTTAATTAAACAAGTTGCAAAACTATGTCTTAATGAATGTGGTGAAATTTTTTTTGTTATAGCAACATTATCTAACCTTTTTTCGAGTAAAAACCTCACTCCTCTATCAGTAAGCCGTTCTCCTCTATTATTTAAAAATAAAGCGTCTTCTTTTGGCTTAAATTTATGCCTTACCTCAATGTACTCTTTGAGAATGCTTTTACATTTGTCACCATAAATTACAATTCTTTCTTTATCGCCTTTTCCAGTAACTCTAATTTCTTTAGAACTATCTATATTTGATAAATTTAACGAAACTAACTCTGATACTCTAACTCCTGTTGCAAAAATTAACTCAAAAATAGCTTTGTCCCTAAAATCCTCTTCTTTTATGCAATCAAAACCAATTAAATTATCAAATTCATTATCAAACAAAAACTTTGGTAAGTAATTTGACTTTTTTTGAGACTCAACTTCTAATATTGAGGCACTATCTTGATAACCACCCCTAATTTTATATTTTATAAACCCTTTTATAGAAGAAAGTATTCTATTTATTGAATTTTTTGATAGTTTTTCTTTATTTAATAAAGCCAAAAAATTTCTAAAATGAGACCTCTTTATTTCAGTCAAATCAACTTTTTCTTCGTTTAAAAAAGAAAAAAATCTTTGTAAATCATTCTGATAAGAAATAATAGTATTCTCAGAAAGCCCTTTTTGTGATTTTATATAATCCAAATATTTTTGTATCTCTTCTTGCATAAATATATACCCAATTTGTTTTGATTTGCCAGAAATCTTAAAAGATAAACACACAATTTAATCTGTGTTAATTTGTTACAATCTACCAATACTCGCTTGCCGAGTAAAAAATCTGTGTTATATTATCGAGAAAAAATTGCTAATCTTAAATATCGAATTATAGTTATTCTAAATTTTAATTGATTTTTTTATCACAGATAAATGGCTGTTTTTAGTATAAATTCAGGAGAAATAATAGTCGGAAATCTTCCAAAAAAACAAGTAAAACTTGTTCAAGCGTGGATTGAATTACATAGAGACGAACTTATAGCCGACTGGCAGCTTGCAATATCAGGAACAAAAATATTTAAAATAAAACCTTTGGAGTAAAAAATGCTTAAAATAAAAGATATAAAATGGGTAAATGGATATAAGATTAAAGTTTTATTTGATGGAAACAATGAAAAAATATGCGACTTATCAGATTTTCTGGAAAAAGGAGATTTTGTCGAACTAAAAGATATTTCATTATTTAAGCAATTTAGAAATACTGGTTTATCAATAGAGTGGCCTAATGAATTAGATTTAAGCTCAGATACTTTATTTTATATTGGGAACTAAGAATAATTATACACTGATGAACCATAACTCTTCAGCATATACTTAACGAACTCTAAATTGTAAATAAATATCTTAAAAAATTTATGATTTAAAATCAAATTTAACAAAAAAGCACTAATAAGTTTGAATCATTCGTAGTTTTACATTACTACATAAAAGATAAAAAAAATCAATTTACAAAACTTAATTACAATAGACTTAGGTGTTCAACTTAGATGGCGTGGGGTTGCAGTGAAATATCTTTGGTAAAACTAAAATCAATTGAGACCTTTCTACTTTTTAAAAACAGAAAGGTCTAATATTAATTTTTTTCTTCCAAAAAATAATAAATACTGTGTTTTGGAAAAAATTTAAATTTAAAAATATTATTTGTTTTAAAAAAAGAATCTTTTGTGTTTTCATCGTTTATTGAGGGTAGGAGTTTTTTTATTTTATCAATCGAATATTTTTTTAAAAAAAACACTTCGCCTTTTCCATTTATTAAAGCAAAATTATTTTGATAATTTATAGTATTTTCTATATTGAATAATAACATCAAACATTTTTCTTGATTTTTAATGCCAATAAAATAATAAATAAGGTTTTTGTGAATAAAAATTTCACTCAAAAAAACCTTTGCTGACTTTAAAATTGTTGTGTTGACAAAATTTTTGTGAACAATCGAAATTGGTATATCAACAGGGCTTATCTCAACATCCTTGTACATTATTTCTTTTTTATCAAAAAAATAAAGTTTTGTAAGCCCATTTTCTTTTAGAATATTATAATCAGTACTATTATCAGTTTGGTTTAAAAATTCTTCATTTAGAAAAATATCTTTTGATTTTATCGTGGTATCTAAACTCAATATAATTTTTTGCCTTAAATCCTTTATAACATCATTTTCTTGTGAATAAACAAGAAATAAAGAGAAAAATAAGAATAAAACTAATAATTTATACTTCATTTATTAAATCTCTCTTTTTTATGAACAAACATTCTAATTTTTTCTGTAACTATTAAAAATGATGGCAAGATAAAAATAGTTGCAAAAATACAGTTAAACATAGATATAGAAATTAACATTCCAAAATAAAAAACTGGTTTAAAAGATGATAATAAAAATACCAAAAATCCAACCATTAACGCAATGGATGCAAAAACCATAGGTCTACTTGTATAATGTAGGGTTTTTAACATAGCATCTTTTGTAGTTGTCGAATCTTTTAAGGATTTCCTAAAATTTAGTATTAAATGGATTGAATTATCTATACCAACCCCGACGGCTATTGCTCCTATCATTACTGTTCCTGCGTCTAAAGGAATTCTAAAAATTGACATTATGGTAAAATTCATTAAAACTCCGAAAGAAAGCGGGATAATAGAAAAAATCGAATAATAAATTGATCTAAAAAGTATAAAAACTATTGTTAAAACAAAAATCAATGTCGAAACAAGGTTTGTAACCTGATCAGTAATTAAATATTTTGAAATTTTTGAAAGCAATAATAATTCTCCCCAAACCTCTACTGTAAATGAACCGTCTTGTTTTGCAATATCGGCTAACTCTATTTTTATTTTTTCTGAAAGTTTCATTAATTCTTGTTCTGACATTAAACCTTTTTCTTGAGGATTATTGGTTTTTGCCCTAACTTGGAATGTAATAGCCGAAAAATCGCTATTTATTATTGATTTTATTCCTTCATCACCAGATGCTTTCAAAAACGAGAAAAATCTTTTGATTTCTCCTTCATCTTCTGGCAGTGCATATTCTCCTGTCATAACATAGTTTAAATCTTCTACTAATTTTACTGGAGAAATATTCCAACCAATCATTGTATAACCATCAATTATAACATTTTTATCAAAATATTCTTGAATTTTTTTTGCAGATAAAAGTCCTTCTTTTGATTTAAAGAAATTTCTTTTATTTTCGACAGACCTTATTGTTATGTTGTAGAATGTTGACCCACCAAAATTCTCTTGTAAGAAAAGCAAACTCTTTTTAACATTGTCAGATTCTTTAAAAAAGCTTGCAGCATTTGTTTCTACTTTGAGTCGTGGAATAAAAATTAAAAATAAAATTATACAAAGAAAGAATATTCCAAGCCATAAATATCTTAATGGATAAACAAGTTCATTTAAAAATTTTAAAATTTGAGCAAATTTATCATTTTTTACTTCTTCGAGTTTCATATTATGAGGTATTTTAAAATAAGAAAGAACTTTTGAAAGTAGAAAGAATGTAAAAAAGAGTGTAAAAAATATACTTATTATTACTATAATACCAAATTCTCTTATAACTCTTATACTAACAGTAAAAAATGAGGCAAATCCAACTATTGTAGTTAAAGATGCCATAGATATAGTTGGTAAAATCTCTCTTGTAGAAGAAATTATTAGATTACGCCTACTTTTGTCACTAAACAACGGCGAATTATGATAATACGAATTTAAATAATGTAGCGTGTAGGAGCTACCGACCGTAAGTATTATAGGAGGCATCAAAATCCCAACAATGGTAAGTTTCATCCTAAGCCACCCAAGTACTCCCAAAGTCCATATCAAACTAAGACACATCGCAAGCATTGGTAAGAATGTTCCTCTTGCTGTCTTAAAACTCATATATAATGAAAAAATCATCAATAATATAGCAGGACCTAAGAGTATAATCAAATCCCTTAACATATATATTTTTGTTTTTGCTTCATATACTGGTACACCTGCATAATAAATTTTAAAATGTTTGTCGTATTTTTTTATTACGCTTTCAACTTCTCCACAAAAATCTGTTCTTTCCAATTTTCTTTTACCAAAAGTTTTACCAAATGCTTTTTGAAAGAATTTAATAAAGATGCTTGGGTTTTCGATGTCTTTACCAATTGTAGCGTTGTAATTCATTCTAACTACGACACCAGCAGAATTATGATCATAAGAAATTACAGAGCCTACCAAATATCTATTTGATGTAAGATTTTTTAATAGAATATTAATTTCTTCTTGTGTTTTTGGATAATTTCTTGAATTTAATTTTGTGATCGAAAATGCTGTCCCTATTTTATTAAAATATGTTGCATTGAATGGATGTAAAGTTGATTTAACAGCATTAAGTTTTTCTAATTCGTTACACATTTCCCATAAAGGTTTAATTTTATCTGGCGTGAAAGGATTATCGAGTACACTTATAAAAATTACTTGATCTGATGGAAATTCTTTGTTGAGCCTTGCTATTTTTTCTCTTTCGTCTTCTGTCTCTGCATTTACTGGCAAAAGAACAGTAACATCATTATCTGGCTCAAGATTTGCAATACCTATACCCAAAATTATAGTTATAACAGTTATAATTGCAAAAAATATTATGTTAAATTTGTTGTTTTTTGGAATATATATCCAGTCTAAATTCATAATTACACCTTCATTTTTTTGTTTAGCTGCAATAAA
>MIAN01000266.1 GCA_001829125.1 Spirochaetes bacterium GWB1_27_13
GTAAAATCATTCCTCTTGATATGGCAAAATTGAATGGTGAGTTTATCTGTCAAAAAGATGCTTTTTTATGTGCTGCAAAAGGTGTTGAGATAGAAATTACATTCACAAAAAAAATTGGTGCTGGGCTTTTTGGTGGTGAAGGTTTTATTTTGGAAAGGCTTACGGGTGATGGACTTGTTTTTATCCACGCTGGAGGTACTATTATCCAAAAAGAACCAAAATCTGGTGAGACTTTAAGAGTTGATACTGGTTGTCTTGTAGGTTTTGCACCAACTGTTAGTTATGACATCCAATTTGTTGGTGGATTTAAAAATGCTTTACTTGGTGGCGATAAGAATTTTTAAAAATATAATATAAAGAGGCTATAAAATTTAGCCTCTTTTTTATTTGATAATACAAGACTAAATGTTATCAACCATACTAGTATATGTAATATCTTGAGATTTATTTCCGTCAACACTAAAATTATTTGTGTTAGAAACTTTGTCTCCTGTATCAGGTTCTGGTTTTGCTGTATTAGCGTTTTCATTTACATCAATAAAACAATTTAGAACATATGTATCTTTTGATACATTATTAAGAACAATAGTTGCTTTACCATTTTCAATAGTTGCAGAAGAGAATTTTTTAACTTCAAGATCTCCTCCAATAAGAATTACATAAACTTTTTTGCCATTTTGAATATCTGCTCCAGTTAAATTAACTGTTACAGAAGGTGAAGCTACAGTTGTAGTTGTTGTTGAAGTTTCTCCTTGGCATGAGAAAAAACTAAATGTAAAAAAAACAACTAATAAAAAAGAAAACATAATCATTGTTAAAATTTTGTTCATCTAAAACCCCTTTCTAAAATATAAATTTAATAAAAGTTAAGATATTTTTAGACAAATTGCAATTAAAAAAATGGGTGAATTTTGGGTGATTTTTTCTAAAAAGATATTAATAAATCTTAAACCAAATCAATTTTATTGACTGAAATAAATATTTATTATAATCTTTTTTCGAGGATTTACAAAAAATGGAAAATTTTTCTACTACAATTATTATCTTTATTATTTTTTCTTTTTATATATTTTTTTTAGTTAAAATATGTTTATTTAATGATAAGAGTAAGGTTCACTATTTATTTATTATTTTTTGCTTTTTAATTATTGTTAGAATATTAAGTGTTCTTTTTATAAGAAATACTAATTCTTTTAATGAGAAAGAATTGATAATAATATATAAATTAATATCATTTTCTATAATATTTTTGCCAACTGTAATTTTACATATGTTTTCTCAATTGATAAAGAATCAAATAAAGTATTTAAATAATATACTAATTTTTTTGTATATAATATGTATTATATTTTTTGTGTTGTTTATTTTCTATAATCCTGTTGTAAAAGAATTTAAAATCATAAATGACAAAAATTATACAATTTATAATACGAAATCATTGCTATTTTACCTTTGGAATATTTATATTTTATTTGCATATTTACTTTCTATATATGTTTTGAATAAGGATAATAAAATAGAAATGACAAAAAAGGATAAAATGACTATCAATATTTTGAAATATTCATATATATTAGCATTTGGCTATACTTATCTTATTGAAGTTATAATTACTTCTTTAAATTATACATATATCTCCAAATCTTCATATTTTATAGGAATTTTGTCTGTAGTTTTCTATTATGTGATTTCTCGCTATAATTTTTTGGGTATATATAAATCTAAACAATATATTAATTTAATTAATAAGGATTTTTCTATTCCATTTATAATAACAGATGAAAATTTGAAAATAAAAAAATCTAATATTGTCGAAAAATATTTTAATAATACTGAACAAGAAATTTTTAATAAAAATATTAACGATTTATTTATTAATTCAAGTCAAATTTTTAATACTTTAAATAAAGAAAAATCATTAATAAAAGATTGTGAATTATTATTTTTTGATAAAATTAATGAAACTCAAAAAAAGATAATTCTTGAAATAAATCCTCTGTTTGATAATTATAATGATATTATAGGAACATTTATTGTAATAAAAGATTTTAAAATTTCAATGAATTCTTTTTCAAAAAGAGAGCAAGAAATAATTGATTATATTAAAAATAATAAATCTTATAAAGAAATATCTTATCATTTAAATATTTCTATTAATACAGTAAAAAGCCATATTAAAAATATTTACAAAAAAGCAAACGTGAATAACAAAGAATCATTAATAAAAGTATTATATTAAAAATTTAATTCTTATCTTTTCAGATATTTAATATAGTTTTAGAAAATAAAATTTTAAGAATTTTAAAAAAAATACTTGTTTTATCAAATATTATTTACTATAATTTTCACAGAGGCAACTTCTTAATCATTATTTTTAGTTTAATATTATTTATATCAAATTATAATAAAAAAACATTTTCTTTACTTAAAATCTATTATTTTAAGCCTAATTGGTTTAAATCAAAATTATATTATTAATTTGTAATAGTTATTACACCTATTTTAATTTTAGAGCAAGGAATACAAATGAATAATTTATGGTATAAAGATGCTATTATCTATGAACTGTATATTAAAGGTTTTAAAGATTCTACAAGTAATGGTAGAGGTGATTTTAGAGGGTTAATTTCAAAACTTGACTATCTAAAAGATTTAGGCATTGATTGTATATGGCTTTTGCCAATATATCCAACACCTGCAAAAGATGACGGTTATGATATAATGGATTATTATAACATAAATTCAGATTTTGGTACAATTAATGATTTTGTTAAATTAATAGAAGAATCACACGCAAGAGGTCTTAAAGTTATATCTGAGTTAGTACTAAATCACACCTCTGACTTACATCCATGGTTCCAAAGTGCAAAAAAAGATAAATCATCTCCATACTTTGATTATTATGTATGGTCAGACACCCCTGATAAATATAAAGAAACAAGGATTATATTTACTGATAGTGAAACTTCTAACTGGACTTATTGTAAAGAGAATGGACTTTATTATTGGCATAGATTTTTTTATCATCAGCCAGATTTAAATTATGATAATCCAAAGGTGCAAGAAGAGATGATTAGAATTGTTGATTTTTGGCTTAACCTTGGGTTGGATGGATTTAGGGTAGATGCTGTTCCTTATCTTTTTGAAGAAGAGGGTACAAATTGTGAAAATCTTCCCAAAACTCATGAGTTTGTAAAAAGACTAAGAAAAGAAATAGACGCAAAATATACAGATAAAATTTTACTTGCAGAGGCAAATCAATGGCCTGAAGATTTAATTCCCTATTTTGGGGACGGAGATGAGTTTCACATGGCGTATAATTTTCCACTGATGCCTCGTATTTTTATGTCTGTTAAACAAGAACATCATGGACCAATAGTTGATATTATGCAAAGGCTTCCAAAAATACCAGAAAATTGTCAATGGGCTATATTTTTACGAAATCATGATGAACTTTCATTAGAAATGGTAACAGATGAAGAGCGGGACTATATGTATAATGAATATGCTAAAGACAGGCAAATGCGTATAAATAAAGGCATAAGAAGAAGATTGGCACCTCTAATGGAAAATGATCGCAGAAAAATAGAGTTAATGTATTGTCTTTTATTTACACTGCCAGGTACTCCTATTATTTATTATGGAGATGAGATTGGAATGGGTGATAATATTTATCTTGGTGATAGGAATGGAGTTAGAACACCGATGCAATGGAGTGAAAATAAAAATGCGGACTTTTCAAATGGTAATCCATCGCAACTTTATGCTCCTGTTAGTTTAGACCCAGAATATAATTATAATTCAATAAATGTAGATTCTCAAGTAAATAATCCAAACTCGTTATTAAATTTTGTAAAATCAATAATTAAAGTTAGAAAAAAATGTAATATTTTTGGTATTGGAAAAATTGATTTTGTTTACCCTGATAATAAAAAAATTTTGGTTTTTATTAGAGAATACAATGATCAAAAAATTTTATGTGTTTTTAATTTATCAAAAAAATCTCAACCTGTGGAGTTGCATATTAGTCATCTCAACGGTTATATTCCAATTGAATTATTTGGTGATACTGTATTCCCAAAAATAGGTGAGTTACCTTATTTTTTGACACTTTCACCTTATGGATATTATTTATTTTTATTAAAAAAAGATTATTAAGGAGAAAAAATGAAACAAAAATTAATACTTGTATCAAATAGGTTACCTATTACAATAGAAAAAGAGAATAACAATTTTAATTTTACACCAAGCGTTGGAGGACTTGCTACTGGGCTTTCTTCATTCTCAAAAACTCATGAGTCGTTATGGTTTGGATTCCCAGGAATTAATGCTGAAAACTTGACTACTGACGATAAAAAAATAATAAAAGATAGATTAATTAATGATTTTAAGAGTTATCCAGTGTTTTTGACTAATAATGAAGTAAAAATGTATTATAACGGTTTTTCTAATAAAACAATTTGGCCACTTTTTCATTATTTTCAAGTTTATACAGATTATGATAGTGAAACTTGGAAGTATTACAAATTGGTAAATGAAAAATTTTTTGATGAATTAATTAGAGTGGTTAATAATGGTGATATTATTTGGATTCATGATTATCAATTGATGTTATTACCAAAATTAATTAAAGACAAGTTTCCAGAAGCAAGAATTGGATTCTTTTTACATATTCCTTTTCCATCTTATGAAATTTTTAGATTACTCCCATGGCGAAAAGAAATTTTGGAAGGAATTTTAGGCTCTGACTTGGTCGGTTTTCATACTTTTAGTTATGCAAGACATTTTTTAAGTAGTGTACAAAGGGTACTCGGCTATGAACATATTTTTAATCAAATCAACACGAGTGAAAGGTCAATAAAAGTTGATATTTTTCCTATGGGTATTGATTATGACAAGTTTGCAAATGCTCCAAAAGACTCTAAAGTAAAAAGAGAAATTAGTATTATACAGAGAGATTTAAAAAAACAAAAAATAATATTGTCAATAGATAGACTCGATTATACAAAAGGTATAATCCAAAGACTCGAATCTTTTGATTTATTCCTTACTAAATACCCAGAATACATTGGTAAAGTTACCCTTATTATGGTTGCTGTTCCTTCTCGAACAAAAGTTGATAGATATAGTAATTTAAAAAATATTGTTGACGAAACAGTTGGACGAATTAATGGAAAATATTCACAAATTGGTTGGACTCCTGTTTGGTATTTATACCGTTCACTTCCTTTTTATAATTTATCTGCTTTGTATTCGATGTCTGATGTTGCTTTGGTGACACCTCTTCGTGATGGAATGAATCTTGTTGCAAAAGAATATATTGCTTCAAGACTAAATAAAAAAGGTGTTTTAATCGTAAGTGAAATGGCTGGTGTCGCAGAAGAATTAGGCGAAGCAATGTCTGTAAATCCAAATGATAAAGAAGGCATTGCAGAAGCGATATATACTGCATTAAATATGAGTATTGAAGAACAACAACATAGAATCAAACTTATGCAAGAAAGATTAAAAAGAAATGATGTTTTTAAATGGGCATCACAATTTATAGAAAGACTTCAAAATACAAAAAATATTCAAGAAAAACTGATGGTAAGAATTTTAATTAATGAAATGAAAGATTTATTTCTTTCAAATTATAAAAAATCACAAAAAAGGTTAATTTTACTCGATTATGATGGAACTTTGGTTTCTTTTAAACAAAAACCAGAAGATGCAAAGCCAGATAAAGATTTGTATAAGATATTGGAAGATTTGGTATCTGATCAAAATAATAAAGTTGTTATAATAAGTGGTAGAGATAGGGATACTCTAACTCATTGGCTTTCTAAATTAAACTTAACTTTGGTTGCAGAACATGGAGCTTGGATAAATAGAGACGGTAAAAAATGGGAAGCACTCACAGATTTAACTACAAATTGGAAAGATGAAATTAGACCTTTGTTAGAGACCTATGTTGATAGGACACCTCGTACTTTTATTGAAGAAAAAGAATTTTCTTTAGTATGGCATTATAGGAATGCAGATATAGATTTTGCTTCTATTAGACAAAAAGAATTAAAAAGCCATTTACTCGATATAGTTGCAAATCTTAATCTTGGCATTATGGAAGGAAACAAAGTTATAGAAATTAAAAGCCTTGATATAAATAAAGGTAAAATATCACAAAAACTTGTGGGAGAAGACAATTATGATTTTATTATGGCTATTGGCGATGATTGGACAGATGAGGACATGTTTGCAACTTTGCCAGAAGAAGCTTATTCTATAAAAGTTGGACTTGTAAACTCAAAGGCTAAATATAACCTTTATTCTAATAAAGAAGTAAGAGAGTTGTTAAAAGAATTAACAAGTGCAAATAAATAATTTTATTTAAAGGAAGATAATAGATGGAATATCTGCTAAGTTTTATTAATTTATCTAATGTTCACATGAATATTTTGTTTCTGTTGGGGATTGCTCTTTTTGGTGGAACGATTGGTGGTAGATTGTTTCAACATTTTAAGATACCGCAAGTTGTTAGTTATATAGTAATCGGTATTATTCTTGGCGAATCTTTTATTAATTTTATAAATAAAGAAGTCGTCAATGCTTTTGAACCATTTAGTTATTTTGCTCTCGGTTTAATTGGTTTTATGATTGGAGGTGAGTTAGAATTTCGTCATTTCAAGAAATCAGGAAAACAATTTTTATACATACTTTTATTTGAAGCAATAACCCCATTTTTTATAGTTTTTATTTTAATTTCAACTGTGAGTTTTTTACTAACAGGCAATTTTACTAACTCAATAGTTTTTGGACTTTTACTTGGGTCTATTTCGGCTGCAACTGCTGCTGCTGGTACTACTGATGTTTTGTGGGAATATAAAGCCAAAGGTCCTTTAACTACAACATTGCTTGGGATTATTGCTTTGGATGATATTTTGGCGTTATTTTTGTTTGCAATTTCTTCAAGCATATCAGAAAGTTTAATTACTAAAAAAAAT
>MIAN01000267.1 GCA_001829125.1 Spirochaetes bacterium GWB1_27_13
ACTTTTTTTGAGTTGATAAACTTTTGATGCTGGATAATCATAGATAAATTTATTTATAAACTTAACATCAGCACCTCTAAATCCATAAATCGCTTGATTTGGGTCTCCAATTACACAAAGATTAGGGTTAGCATCAGGCATTAACATTCTAATTAACTGATATTGCGAGTAATTTATGTCTTGATACTCATCAATCATTATCCACTTGTATTTTTCTTGGTATAATGTCAAAATTTCGTTAAATTTGATAAATAATTTCACAGTTTGGTAAATTAAATCATCAAGATCAAAACAATTTTCCTTCTCCAAAATATTCTCATAGATGTTGAATATTTTTTCTGCCTCACTATCCTTTAAATCAGAAGGTTCTTTTAGATTTTGTTTTACTTTTGAAATACCATCGATTATTAAATTAACTTGATTTTCTTTAACACCAATTTTTTTTAGAATATTCTTTTTATCCTTATCATCTATAATAACAAAATCTTTTGTCCTATCAAGTTTTGTAGAATATTCTTTCAAAATAGAAAAACCAAATCCATGAAAAGTCGCAACATCTGGCATTTTGTCTTCTAAAACTATACTTTTAATACGCTTTTTAATTTCTAATGACGCTTTATTTGTAAAAGTTATTGCAAGTATATTTTCTGGACTGACCCCTTTTTCTATTAAATTTGCAATCCTAAAAGCAAGAGTTCGAGTTTTACCTGTCCCTGGTCCTGCAACAATCAATAATGCCCCTTCCAGATGACCAATACTCGCCTCTTGTTCCTCATTAACCTGAGAATGAAATTTAGTTTTTTCTATTATAATATCTTTTTCTGGCTCTTTTTTAAATGTAAGTTTTAGTTTATGGTATTCTTCAAGGTCAAAACTAATTAAATTGCGAGGAGTGAGAGTCGTCTCAAAATTAGTCTCAGCAAAAAGCATATTTTTTACACCAGCATTCTTTTCATCTTTCCCAAAAACCTTAACAGCCCCAAACTCACCATCAAATCCTTCTTTTATAAAAACCTCTCGATTACGCATCCGCTTAATTGCCTCAGTAAGTTTTTCGTTACCAAGATTTTTTATTTCTTCAATTGACATGTTTAGTAGAATGTTAAACTCACTACCCGCTTTTACCACTAATGAATTGTAAACTTGGGTCACCTCTTTTGTTGTTTCTGATTTACCACTAATTTCCGATAAAATTTCTTTTAGTGGAATAAGTGAGTAAAACTCAAGTCTATTTTTGCGTTCAATTGGATTTATTCTATCCGAAATTTCTGCAACCCTACTCATAACACCAACAGTAAGTTTTTTACCACAAACAGGACACTTTTCATTGTGTCGAATAGTTTCCAAAGGATTAAAACAAATATTGCACTTACGATGCCCGTCATAGTGATACTTGCCCTCCTCTGGGAAAAAATTAATCGTTCCAATAAACTCAGTTGGATTTCCAGTTTTTATAGCGTTTATTATACTACTATAACTAAGTGTTGTATCAAAAATATTAGCATTCCTCCCAAGCTTATCAGGAGAATGAGCATCAGAGTTAGAAAGTAAATTATACTTATCCAAAAAACTACATAGCCAATTCATAGGCGGGTCACTTGAAAGCCCAGTTTCTACTGCATAAATATATTTTGACATATCCTCAAAACATTCTTCCACACTGTTAAACCCAGACTTGTCGCCAAGTATCGAAAACCACGGTGTCCAAATATGTGCTGGTACAAATAAAATCCTATCAGATATATCCAAAAACATCTCAAGCATTTTTTTGACATCAAGTCCTAATATTGGTCTACCATCAGAAGTAATATTAAATTTTTGTTTTTGGAGTTCGTTCTGAATTTTGGTAGCGACTTCAAAATCTGGTGCAAATATAACAGAATGTATTTTACGAACCTTATCATGTTTCTTATAAATATTACTAATCTCTGCTGTTAGCAAAAACCGAGTCTCTTGTGAGTCAAAAGCAGTCGTTGGCAATTTATATTCTTCTTTTAGCTTAAATAGTCCTTCTTCAGCAGGAATAAGTTTTTCTTTTAATTCAGCAGTCCATTTAGGATGTGTAAAATCCCCACTACCAATTACTTTTATCCCCTTCACATTAGCCTTATGTGCAAGATGTTCTGGAGTAAGTTCACTACTTGTCGCAAGAGAATAATGAGAATGTATATGAAAATCAGCAATAAATTTCATTTTTTTAGCCTTATAACACATATTAACCCAGATTATCACAGAAAAACACGTATTTATGGGTGTATTTTTAACAAATCAATAAATTATTTTAAAATTCAGTATAATATTATAACTAAATTTTAATTCGATATTTGGTTATTAACTAAATGATACTTAAAAGCTTATAAATCGTCAATGTTTTTTGGAAGAATTGAATATTTAGTAAATAAGAATTAATAAAATTTCTTGATAAAAGTAATTTTGTGTGTTAGGATTGATTAGACTAAAAAATTGTTATTGGGGTTAAGATGGGTCAATTAATTGCATATAAATTGAATTCAATTTCATCACTTATTCCTCTTTTTTTATCTTATTTTCTTTCTTCTAAAAATACAATTTTAAATGAATTTATTTTATTATCTGGTTTGATTATAACTATCTTACTTTTAATACTTATTATTTTTATAATTATCAGACATAAAATTTTATTAAAAAAAAGAAAAAATGCAAATAATCTTCCACCAACTACCGAACAAGATTTTGCTAAAATAATACAAAACGACTTTATTTATGTGGATAAAACAGAATATTTATATAAACTAATCGATAGTAATATAACTTACTTTTTTCTTGCAAGACCAAGGAGATTTGGTAAATCATTGCTCATTTCGGCACTAAAAGAAATATTTAGAGGAAATCAAGAATTATTTACTGGTTTATATATTTATAATAAAATTAAATGGAATTCTTACCCAATAATACATATTGATTTTTTATCTTTTTATTCAGAAGAAGCTAGTTTAAATCAATTATTAATAAAGAAAATTAAAGATATTGCAAAAAAATTTGATATAATACTAGATAGTGAAATAGAAAACCAACTTTTTGAAGAATTAATAATAAAAATAAACAAAAAATATAAGAAAAAAGTTGTTGTTCTTATAGATGAATATGATTATCCAATAATTAATAATATTGACAATATCGATGTCGTTTTGAGAAATAGAAATGTATTAAAAGCATTTTATTCCATCTTAAAATCTTGTGATCAATATTTAAGGTTTGTTTTTATTACAGGAATATCAAAATTTAGCCAAACATCTATATTTTCTGGCTTAAATAACCTTAATGATATATCTTTTGACAAAAATTATTATGGAATTACAGGGCTTACAGAAGACGAATTACAAAAATATTTTCCTTCTTATATTGATAAACTTTCAATAGAAGAGCAAAAGACTAAAGAAGAAATTCTCTCTAAAATAAAATACTGGTATAATGGATATTCATGGAATGGTGTTAATAAAGTTTATAATATTTTTTCAATATTAAATTTATTTGATAAACTTTCTTTTATGCCTTATTGGTTTGAAACTGCAATTCCTTCTGTGCTTGTGAAATTTATAAAAAAACAAAAAGACTTTAACATAGATTTTACAGATATAACTATTGACCCACTCATGCTAACAACTTCTGATGTGGAAAGCATCCAATTAATACCACTATTATTTCAGACTGGTTATCTTACAATTTCACAAGTTATTAAAACCGAAAACGATATGTTATATATTCTAAATTATCCAAATTACGAAGTAAGAAAAAATTTTATAAATTATATTTTTAGGGATTTTAACTCAAATAATGTTAATTTAATTAGAAATATAATAGATTCTCTTAAAAATAACGATATTGATAAGGTTATGTTGTATTTGCATAGTATAATTGCTTCTATTCCTAATTATATTTTTGATTATCAGAATGAAAGTTATTACCATTCGATTATACATGCGGTTTTTACACTTTTGTTTGATTATAGTTACGCTGAGGTATCGACAAATATTGGTAGAATTGATGAAGTGGTTGAGTTAAACAATGGAGTTTTTATTTTTGAATTTAAACTTACTTCAAAAGAAGAAGCGATGAGACAAATTAAACAAAAGCGATATTTTGATAAGTATAAAATAAAAAATAAACCAATATTCTTAATAGCTGTTGGCATTTCAAAAGAAGATAGAAATATAAAAGATTGGGTAATTGAGAGGATTGATGGGTAAAATTTTCTTGACTAAAATAATAAATATGCGTATTATTCCTTATTATTTAAGGAAATCCCATGAAAAAAACGTTATTTTTTGTTATTTTTAGCATTTTATCTTTCAGTATATTTGCTCAAAAGATAAATATTAGCGATATTGATATTGACCAGTTTGTAGAAAACTTAAAGCAAAAAAAAGAAGTCAATTTACGATCTTATTATTTGTGGTCTGGGCTTATTTCTGATATAGACGAAGCTAAAAACGAAGTAGTGGTACTAAAAGCAAAATGGATTTCAAAGTCGGAGTTGGCTTCTTACAAAGTTATTTTAAAAATTACTAATCCAATGATGAAAGAAAAAATCAAGAAATTAGGTAAAGATAAAAAAATTCTTTTTATCGCAGAAATAATAGAGGTAAAGGATATAATCCCAATTTGTAATCCAATTTTTATTAGAGAAAATTAAGAAAAAAAGACATTTATGGAAAACACATTCGACCTTATTCAAAAGCGAATTAATGAGATTGTAATGTATAGTAGTATTCTTAAAAAGTCAATAAATAATCTTGACAAATATAAATATTGGTATTACATTAAGTAATACAGGAGATGTATTATGACAACTATAAGATTACCAAATAATATTGAAACAACTCTTAATATAATTGCACACGATGAGAATAAAACAAAATCAGAAATAATTAAAATTGCATTACAAAAATATTTTGAAACCTATTATAATGACCTTTCACCTTATGAATTAGGTAAAGATGTTTTTGGAAAATATGGAAGTGGACAAAGTGATAATTCAAAAAATTATAAACTTAAAATGAAGGAAAAAATCAATGCAAAATTCTCTCATTGATGCAGGACCAATCATTGCATTATTTGATAAAGATGATAATTATCATAAAAATGTTTTAAACTTTTTTAAAAATTTTAAAGGTAAGTTATTTACGACATTGCCAGTAATAACAGAAGTTTCATATTTTCTAAATTACAATATACAAGTCCAAATAGATTTTTACAAATGGCTACAAAAAAACGCTATCCAAATAGTTACAATAAATCAAGAACAAATTAATAGAATCATAGAACTCACTGAAAAATATTCTGATATACCAATGGATTTGGCTGATTGTTCGCTAATAATGGCTTCAGAAATGTTATCGATAAAAAATATTATTACAATTGATTCTGATTATTACGCATATAGAACAAAAGATAAAGAAATGTTGGTTAATTTACTGGAAGTGTGATGTAAGTCTCGTACGAGGGTATGAAGACACTGAGTTAGGATGTTTTTTTCTTCTTACCTCTGTAAGACCCATATAAATACTATCTTGATAAAAAATTCTCCCAATAAATATCAAATTTTCCTTTTTGACAAATTTTAGAATTTGGGGTATAAATAAATATATTTTATCACTTTAAAGGTTAATACAAAATGATACAATCAGTAGAAATAAAAAATTATAGAAATTTAGACAAATTGAAAATTAACTCATTCTCAACTGTAAATTTAATTACTGGCAAAAATAATACTGGTAAATCAAGTCTACTGGAAGCAATTGCAATTTATGTAAGTAATGGAAATATGCGTTTAATTTATGATATTCTCAAGGAAAGAGGAGAATATTATAGAATTTATGAAAATACTAAAGATAATAGAATACAAACATATATTAATTCTTTATCATCATTATTTACTGATAGAAATTTTAGTTTTGATAAAAAAAATACTATTTTAATAAATACAACAGAAAATAATGAAGAAAAATTTATTTCTTTAAGATTTGTAAAATATTATAAAGAAATTATACAAAAAGAAGATTCTCGTATATTTCAAACAAAAATTATCGAAAATGAAGAAGAAAAAGAAATTATTGATTATAATATTGGATTTGAAGTTAAAATAGATGAAAATTCGACTTTAATAAAACAATTAGATTTATATCGACCTTATAATTTTGATTATACTAACTCTAACTTTCAATTTATAAAAACAAAAAATGTAGATAGGGAAAATAATGGAGAACTCTGGGATAAAATAGCCTTAACTGATAAAGAAAATTTTGTAATAGAAGGTCTAAAAATAATAGAGCCAGATATTGAAAGGCTTACATTTGTTAGTGAAGATAGGATAAGAAAAGCGGTAATTAAACTTAAAGATAAAAAAGATATTCTACCATTAAAAAGTATGGGGGATGGGATTAATAGGATATTGACTATTATACTTGCCCTTGTTAATTGTGAGAATGGTTTTTTATTTATAGATGAGTTTGAAAATGGGCTACATTATTCTGTGCAAGAAAATTTATGGAAAGTAATATTTAGTCTTTCTAAAAAATTAAATATTCAAATATTTGCAACAACTCATAGTAATGATTCGATTTATAGTTTCCAAAAAGTGATTAATATAGAAGAAAATTTAGCAAATGGTAAGCTAATTAGGCTTGATTATAAGGATAATCAGGTTAAAGAGGTAGAATTTGACGCAAATGAATTAAAAATAGCAACTGAAGAAGGAATTGAGATTAGATAATGGGAAAAGAAAACTATAATAAAAAATTATTAGTCGAAGGCAATGACGATAAACATGTAATATTTGCTTTATGCGAAAAATTTTCTATTACAGAGAATTTTGATGTTATAGATTGTAAATCAAAAGAATCAGTTATTGAAAAAATGCCTATTTATCTAAAAACCTCTGATATTGAAATAATTGGCTTAATAATTGATGCAGATTGTGATATTTTTGATAGTTATAAGAGTATTTGTTCTAAACTTTCTAATATAGGGTATAAATTACCTAATATTCTACCAAAAGAAGGATTGATATTATCAGAGCCAGATAAAGTTAAAATTGCTATTTGGATAATGCCAAACAACAAAATAAATGGAATGCTTGAGGATTTTATTGCCTTTTTGATACCACAAGACGATAAATTACCTCCTTTAATTGATGATTTTCTTAATACAATTGAAGAAAAAAAATTAAACAAATACAAACCTATTCATAGAGCAAAAACATTTATTCATTCGTACCTTGCTGTACAAGAAGACCCCGGTACACCAATGGGGCTTGCTATTACAAAAAGATATTTGACAACGGATGAAAAAAATTGTTTAAATTTGATAAATTGGTTAAAAAAAACCTTTAGGGATTAGAGTCAAAAATACCAGAAATAAGCAACTTTATTACCGAAAAGATATTATATTTTTAAAAAGAAACTATCAATTTTAACCCTAAAGATAAGCCTTCTTCTCAATACCTTGATGATATGTTTGTGGAGTTACTGAAATTGTAATATTGATATTTTTTGAAAAATTGAGTATAATAACATAAAATTCTAGTTAACAGATTATATAAAAGGAGAATAAATGATATTTAAAAACATTAATTTTAAAAAAGAAGAAATTACTAATATTGAAGATTTAATTCTTATATTAAGAGACATTAAAGAAAGCCTAATAAAAGAAAATCAGCATTATAAAAATGAAAATGGGTCTTTTGATGGAATATTTTTTAGAGGACAATCAGGAACTTGGGATTTATTACCTGGTTTATTTAGAGAAGGAGAGTATATAAAAAATGAGATAAGATTATATGAAGAAATACTTATGAATAATCCAGATAAATTTAAAGATAGTTTAACAACTTTTGAAAAAATAACAATTATGCAACATTATGGATTACCAACAAGATTATTAGATTGGACAACAAATGCTTTAGTTGCTTTATTTTTTGCTGTTAATAAAGATGATGATGAAGATGCAGAGTATTTTTTATTAGATGCTAAATCATTAAATGAAAATGCTAGCGTAGGACCAAAATCAGATAAAAATTTATTTGCTGATATTAATATTAAAATCAGACTTGAATGTGTATTAAATCAAAAATCTTTATATGATATACTTTTCGATCCATATTATAATTTTGTAAATGGATTAGAAAATAAAACAAAAAATATGTTAGAAGAAACTCAAAAACTTAAAACACCAATCGCTGCATATTCAAAAAAAACAAATGAGAGATTAAAATTACAATCTGGAGCATTTACAATTCATGGAAGTGAAATAGAAATAGAAAAAGAATCAATAAAACCAAAACCATATTCTTATTATAATTTAAAAAATACTGAGTTTGTTAAAATATTCAAAATTAAAAAGGAAAATAAAAAAAGCATTAAAGAAGAGTTAACAAATATTGGTATTTCTAATTCTAGTTTATTTCACGAATTAGAATATCAGTGTAGAGGTTTGATAGAAAAAATATATTCTCCAAAATAAATTATCAAAATTTTAAATAAATTACACGAAAAATAACTCTATTTCAAAAATTATCCAAATTTCTTTCTTTGTAAGAACTAATAATACTATCTTGATAAAAAATTCTCCCAATAAATATCAAATTTTCCTTTTTGACAAATTTTGAAATTTGGGGTATAAATAAATATCTCTTATAACTTTAAAGGTTAATACAAATCAGGAGTTAAAAAGTGAATGATATTAACTGTGAAAATATTGAGCAGGTTAGGTCAAATATTGATAGAATTGATAACGAAATTGTAAAACTCATATCAGAACGAAGTAAATATGTCAAACAGGCGGCAAAATTTAAAAAAGATGATAATGCTGTGAAAGATACTAAAAGAGTTGAACAAGTTATAGAAAAAGTTAAAAAATTGGGCGAAGAATATGGCTTAGCACCAGATATTGTTGAATCTGTTTATAGGGTAATGATATCCTCTTTTATAGATTACGAACTTAAAGAACATAAAAAAACAAAGGAATAAAGATGTATTTAATCGCAGGTCTTGGCAATCCTGGCATGCAGTATCGCAATAATAGACATAATGTTGGTTTTTTGTTTTGTGATTTTTTGTTAAAAGAGTATGATTTTGAAGACTTTAAAAAAAAGGACAATTATTACTGCTCAAAAAGTATTTATAGTGATGCTCACACTGTTTTTATAAAACCGCTAACTTATATGAACCTAAGCGGTAGTGCTGTGGTTAATGCTCTCAATTTTTTTAAGATTCCTAAGGAGAATCTTATTGTGATTTATGATGATATGGCTTTGCCTTTTGGTAAGATACGTGTTAGAGAAAATGGGTCTGCTGGCGGGCATAATGGGCTTAAAAGCATTCAGGGAGCGTTGGGGACAGACGAATATAAAAGGATTAGAGTTGGCATTTCTGCTCCACACCACGAAGGGGATGTGATAAATCATGTTTTGGGTGATTTTGGTAGAGATGATTTGGAAGTGTTGAATGCTCAAATATTTGTGGCTGTTGACAATGCTTTAAAATTAATAGTACGTGATAATATAAAAGATGCGATGAATAAATACAATGGAACAACAATTATTTAGGCTCAAAAAAAACTTACAAAAACTAATCAAAAAAAACTCACACATTTTAGTTGCCTTTTCTGGTGGCAAAGATAGCGTGTGCCTTTTAAATCTTTTACTTAATATAAAAAAAGAATTCAACTTAAAAATATCGGTAGCCTACATAAACCATAATCTACGAGGTGCTGAGTCGGACGAAGAGGAAGAGTTTGTTACAAATTATATTAATAGTTTAAACATTTCGTTATATAAGAAAGTTATTCAAAAAGAATATTGGGCAAGTCTCAAAAAAAAATCAGTTGAAATGGAAGCCCGCAAAATTAGGTATGATTTTTTTTATAAAATTGCAAACCAAAATTATATCGATTATATCGCAACAGCACATCATTTAAATGATAAAATCGAAACTTTTTTTATCCAGATTTTACGAGCAGGTGGAATAGAGACTCTAACATCAATTCCTACAAAAAATGACAAAATAATTAGACCAATAATTAACTTCTCAAAAAAAGAAATAGAGAGTTATATAGAAGAAAATAAGTTGAAATATATAGAAGATTCTACAAATAATGAAAATTTATATAAAAGGAATATAATTAGGAATAAAATAGTTCCATTATTGAAAGAAATTAACCCTAACTTTGAAAAAACATTTTTAAAACTATTTTCAAATTTGGATGAAGAAGTTTATTTTTATAAAAAAATAATAAATAAGTTTTACAAAGGAATACTAATATCAAAAAATAATGGCTTTATTGTAATTGACAAAGAAAGATACGATGGATTTGATGTTGCATTAAAAAAGAATATTATTAAACTTATTTTAAAAAAACTTGATTTTCCGACAAAGCCAGATAAAGTCTTATTTGGAGAAACTTGTAGTCAAAAGTCAAAATATCTATATAAAAAAGGTGATTTTTTGGTAAAATCAATTGGTAATATGCTTTGGTTAATAAATTTATCAAAAATTAAATCTTTTGACAAAAATATAACAATAGAGTCTTTCCCATTCCATTCGCAATACTTAGACATTCAAATAAAAAATACAAATGAAGTAAACCCAAAGAATAATTTTTGCATTAAATTTGATGAAAATGATTTGCCTATAAAAGTACGACAAATTAAAAACGCCGATACTTTTGAATTTGATAAAAACAAAAATAAGAGTTTAGTTAAACTTATAAAAGAAATGAGAATCCATACTTGTTTATTTAACCAAATATTCGTTTTTGAGAATAGTATTGGTAAAATAATTGGTTTTTGGTTAAATAACAAGTTTTTTAGGGTTTCTAAAATATTCTATATAGAAAAAAACAAAAATTGTCTAATTTTTGATTTTAAATCTCCTTTTAATGATAAAACCAATAAATAACAACAAAACTAAACTCATAATTAAAATTGGTGGCTCACTCATATTTGTATCGATTTCTTCTCCAGCGTCAAAATACTTTTTATTAGCCAATATTTTTTTCTGTTTTTCTAAGAGTAAATTTTCTTGAGCCTCGTTTTCGAGTACTATAAAAGTTGTCAATTTTGACAAAATGCGATTTTTTATACTGGCAAGATAAATATCATTAAAATATTTTTTTTGCAAATCTGGATTGTAAGAATATTTTAGATAATTTGCAGTTATATTAACACATTGATTTAGTAAGTTTTCATCTATATTTTTATTATCATTTTTAGAATCTGTTATTATAATTGAGTCATTAATATCATTTTTTAAGTAATATTTATTGTTTTCATAATTATATTCTACAATTTCATTGGAAATAATATCATTTATCTGTTTATTATCATTAAAATCATCGATTTTATAAGAATATATTTTATTATCGTCAGTTAGATGATAAATATAGTCACTATAAGGATAAATCAATTTAAAGTCTGATATATCAGTATTTATGATGACATTATTAAAATTATTAGTAATTACAACAAAAACATCAGCGTAATTTGAGTTAGAATAATTTTTTAAAATTAAGCCTTTTAGGACTCTATCAACCCAAAAACCTGATTTAGGTTCATTTTTTGATAAATAACTCCTTAATTCGTTGGTATTGTTTAATTTCTGATAGTTTGAATCAATTACATAAATATCATAATTAGATTGAATATTTTTTTCTTTTATAAAATTTTCTAAATTTTTAATATAATTAGGATCAATTCTTGAGTTTATAGAATGATCTAATAAAAAATGATAAAAAATTGGTTTATTTATTATTGGTAATTTTTTCTTATATATAGAACTTGCTATTATAAAATCTTTATTTTCATCAGTAATAAACTCATTCTTATAATTATCTCCACAATTAACTATTTTTTTATCAATTTCTAACTTTATTGGGTTTATATGCACTATTTCAAATCCAGTATATCTTATTTCATCTCGACTAAAAGGAAAAACTTTTAGAGACATAGTATTTAAATCCTCGTAATAAATTAATCCAGGGTCTCGGCTCTGATTTTTTATTTCATTATAAATCCACAGAGCAGATTTTTTTTCTACGAGTAAAGCTTTTTTCTTTTTATCTCCAACGACCAAATAATAATCTCCAACCCAACTCGATAAAGGTAGTTTTATTTTGGTAGAATATTCACTATTAAAAGAATCGTTATTTTTAAGAACTAAATCTATTTTTGTATGATAAAGTTTTTCTTTTTCGTTGTAAATTGTTGTATAATTTAAGTCTTTAATTTTAACTTTTTCTTCTTGAATATTTTTTGTTTCCTTAAAAAGTGTTGTACCTGCAAAAATAGCTTCTAAATAATTAATTTTTTTATCATTCAAAATTAAATTACTAAAAACAACGCTCTTGTAAATTGGAGTTATAAATGGGAGTCTATAACTATTTTCTTTTGTCTTTTTGAGATTCTCAATACTATCTATAAATAGTTTTTCGTTAAAATTTCGTTTTTTATCCAAGATATAACTTGTTTCATAGATATAATCTAGTGTTTTAGTCAAATTTGACTTTTCTACATAAAAAATTATTATGATAATAGATGGTATTATAAGAAAAATAGGTATTGCAACACTTAAAATTTTTGCTAAATTAAATTTTTCTTTCAAATAAATAATATCTTTTTTGAGTTCGTTAAAATGTATCATAAATAAAACAACTGGTGTCAATATCAAAAATCCAAGCCCAAAAGCGATTATTCCAATTATGGCAAAAGGTAAAAACACAAAAAATGCAAGAAAAAAATAAACAGTATATGAGAAAGTTAAAGATTTTAATAAAAACAAGAAGAATCTTAATTTAAAATTATTAAAATTAGGTATTAATAGGAATATTCCATTTAATACGGCTAAAATATAAAATAATCGGTGTGAAAAATCTCCAAAAATTGATACTATTTCACTAAGACCAAAAAGTTTATCTCCTAAATTATTTAGTAATAATCCAAGTATAGGAAAAACTAAAGCAAAGAAAACTTTTAAAATATTATATAAAATTGGCGAAAACTTAGATTTTGAAATAAAAAAGATCACTATTGCTCTTATAATAAAAAAATAGAATAAAACAGTTGAAATAATAAATAAAATAATCACAAAATGGACAAAAAAATCACTATCAGGAAAATGTACAAATCTGCTGAAAAGAAGAGACGATAAATACCAAGTCGTAGGTATAAGGATAGCAATTAAAAAATTAATCCATAAATTATTCTTTTTGTCTTTATTCACAAAAAAATCTATACCAATTAGTAAACCATAAATAACTGAAGGTAAAAAGAATGTTCCCATATAAAATAAAAAATCATCAGTTCTAAACATCCAAAAAGGAATAGAACGAGGTAAATTGCTTGTAATCAACACAATAACATAAACTAATGCTATATTTGAGACAATTAAAATCACTGAAAAAATATGATGTAATTTCTTTTTTAAAATTTTAAGAACCAAAGCAAAAATTGTATAAAATAAAATCGACGAAATTGTTATTAAACCAATAATTATCAAATTTGTTAATGTTTTTTGCTCTATTTGGGATTTTACGATATTAATCATAAAAAAAGAAATCAGCAAAAAAATTGTTTGTGGAATTGTTACAGAAAGTAAAATCCATAAAGGGTTTTGTACTGTTAATTTTTGTTTGTTTTGATTATCCATTTTTTATACCTTTCTAAAATTAAATAATATCCAATCAAAAAAGATAAAAATACTACTATCCCTAAAGCATAATGAAACCAATGAGTTTGTGAAAACCAATTAATTTCAAATCTGATTATTTTAACTTTAATTGATAATATAATTCTAACTAAATTTGATAAAATTGCCACAAAATAAGCAGAAACAGTTGAAAATAACACTATATAAAAGAATCTCAATATTTTTATCTTTGAATTTACAAGTATTACAAAACTAAAGATCAATGTCAATAAAAAAAAATTAATACCAGCACAACTTTTGTCAACAATTATATTTAAATCATAATTAACAAAACCTGTACCATTGATAAAAGTAAAATCTAAATTTGCAATCATTGACACCAAAAAAGTAATTGGTGTTAAAAAGATATAATTTATCACAAAATCATAATTTATTATAATTCTGATTAAAATTGTGTAAAAAAAACAGAAAATAACATAAAATAAAATATTATTCTTTTTTTCCATAATAAATCTTACTATTAAATTAAAAAATTTCAATTAACATAATCCGTCTTATAGATTTTAACACATTTTTTTTTGAATATCCAATATTATATATAGATATTTTTTTTAATCAATGATAATTAGGGACAGAGCAATTGGATTATTATTCTTCAAAAAGTAAAATTTGCACCCATTTTAGAGAGAAATTAATTTTTTTTCTTTTAGATTTAAAAAATATCTGCTATACTTCCGATATTTCTAAACATGGATTTATAACCTTGGAGAATTTATGATTTTCGATATTAATAATTGCTCTGTTAAAATTTTACTTGTTACAAGTGATTTTCATCTTGCTAATTCGATAAGTAACCATTTAAAACTTATCAAAAACCTTCAATTTGAAATAAAAATTGCTAATAATTCGATAACAATGCTAAATACTATTGTAAAAACACCAATAGACCTAATTATATTAGATATAAACAAATCTCAGGAAAATTGGAATAATATTGCAATAAATTCATCAGAATTAAACATTCCTGTAATAATACTTGTGGATAAAGATGATGAATATAACGCTTTGTTACTTACAAAATCTGATGTGGATGGATATATAATAAAAGAAGAAATAAGTCCTACAATTATCGGTATAACAATTAGATTTACAATTGAACGATTTAGTTTGAAAAAAACTTTTAAAGAAATGGCTCTAATTGATGAAATCACTGGTTTCTATACAAGAAAGATTTTAATAAAAATAGCAGAGCATCAATTGGAACTCGCTAAAAGAAATAAAAAAGGTTTGCTTTTTTTTAATATAAATCTTGATTGGAAAATTAAACTTGATAATAGTAAATCTCAAGTAAAAAATAAAATAAACCAAAATATTTCAACTATTTTAAAAAATACATTTAGAAAAACAGATATATTAGGAGTATTTGACGATGATAATCTTGTTGCAATAGCAGTAGAAGCAATGGATTCATCATCTGGTAACATTCTAAACCGTTTACGAGATAATCTAAAATTACCACAGCAAGAATATAAAGAAGTTTGTCAAATAAGTACAGGCGTTGCAATATTCGACCCAGAATTCCCTTGCTCTATATTTGATTTAGCACAGATTGCGATGTCTTATAGGCTGTGAAATATTGGTAACTAAGAATAATTGAAGATGAATATTAATTTTTATAAAATTGTGGTAAGTGAGACCTGTTAGGTTTTTGAAACCTGACAGGTCTTGAAAAAATTTAAGGAATAAAAATGAGTAAAGCTGATAAAATATTTGTTGATATGTGTAATGATATAATTAATAATGGATTTTCTTCCGAAGGACAAAAAGTTCGTCCAAAATGGAGTGATGGGACACCTGCCCACACTATAAAAAAATTTGGGGTTGTCAATAGGTATGATTTGCAAGAAGAATTTCCTATTTTGACATTGCGACCTACAAATCTAAAAGCCTCAATTGATGAAATATTATGGATATGGCAAAAAAAGTCAAATAACATAAAAGATTTAAATAGCCATATTTGGGACGAATGGGCTGACGAAAACGGATCAATTGGTAAAGCCTACGGTTATCAACTTGGGGTAAAACATAAATATAAAGAAGGTAATCTAGATCAAGTTGATAGGGTTTTATATGATCTTAAACATGATCCATACAGTAGAAGAATTATCACTAACATTTATATACACCAAGATTTACATGAGATGCGTTTATATCCTTGTGCTTATAGTATGACTTTTAATGTGACTGGTAATAAATTAAACGCTGTGTTGAATCAAAGATCACAAGACGTATTAGTTGCCAACAATTGGAATGTTACTCAATATGCAATCTTACTCCATATTTTTGCCCAAGTTTCTAACTTAGAAGCAGGCGAATTGGTACATGTAATCGCTGATGCTCATATTTACGATAGGCATATTCCATTAGTAAAAGAATTAATAGAAAGAGAACAGTTTCCTGCACCAAAATTAATTATAAATAAAAATATCAAAGATTTTTATGGTTTCACAGTTGATGATTTTCTGTTAGAAAATTATAAAGCAGGGCAACAAATAAAAAATATACCAGTTGCAGTCTAATGGAGAAAAAATGAATTTAATAGTTGCAGTTGATCAAGAGTGGGGAATTGGATATAAGGGTAATCTTTTAGAAAAAATCAGTGAAGATATGAAATTTTTTAAAGAAAAAACTGTTGGAAAAACAGTGATTATGGGACGAGTTACTTTTGAAACCCTTCCAAACAAAAAACCTCTTAAAGATAGAAATAATATTGTGTTATCTACTAAAAATGACATTCTAATTGATGGTGTTAAAATTTGTAAAGATTTGGATGAATTATTTAATCAACTAAAAAATATAGATACTAGCGATATTTTTGTAATAGGTGGTGAAAGAATATATAAATTGCTCCTTTCTTACTGCAAAAAAGCCTATATAACAAAAATATATCAAAAATACGACTCAGACGCAAAAATGACAAACTTAGACAAACTCACTAATTGGAAAATAACAGAAAATAGTGAAATT
>MIAN01000268.1:0-36825 GCA_001829125.1 Spirochaetes bacterium GWB1_27_13
CCTATATTGATTATATTGGAAAATCAAATTCATTAGAAGAATTAACAAAAACTCATAAAAATATTATAATATGCAAATCTTTATCTAAAATTTTTGCTTTTTCTGGCATAAGAGCAGCATATTTATGCTCTTCACCACAAATAATTTCAAAATTGAGAAATATAACCCCTCCATGGCAACTAAGTTTTTTATCTCAAGTCGCAATTTTTAATGCTTTGGATGATTATTCTTACTATGAACAAAAATACATAGAAACTTCTATATTAAAAGAAGATTTTGTTAGTGAATTATCAAAAATTAACAATATAAAAGTAATTTCTCATGGAGCGAACTTTATTTTTTGTAAAATCCTTGATGAAAAAACAAAATCAATTGATTTAATCAATTATTGCAAAAATTACAACTTATATCTAAGAGATGTGACCAATATGGGAACAAATTTTCATGGTAAATTTTTTAGAATTGCAGTTAAAGACAAAGACGCTAACAAAAAAATGATAGAAATCATAAAAGAATTTTCTATCTGAAAGATGACAATTATGAAAAAGATAATTTTTTTAACCTTATGTTTATTTATTCTTAATTTAATAGGTTTTAGTAATGAAATTAAAACTTCACAAACTTTCTCTTTTGCATCTTTTTCTGGTTTGAAATTTTATAATGATAATCAATCACAAAAAAATTCTAAAATTAATTCAGAAAAAGAAGAAAAGAAAAATAAATTTTTATATTCAATGTTTTATCGAAGTAACGATGCTGATACAATAATAAGTAAAAAATTTTTCCTTTCAGGATGGTATACAGGTTCTATTGTACCATCAATTATTTTAGTTGCAGCCTCTGTCCCTGTAGGTTTTTTTATATCACCATTAACAGCTTTGGCATTTGCAGCTGGTTGTGGATTGGCAGTTGCTGCAGTTGGAGCTATTCCTTTTGCAGGACCTATAATAGTGTCCCTTCTTTTTATTGGGGTTGGAAGTGCTGGAATAGCATTATATGTACCACAATTTACAGCTCCTCTACTTGCTGGTGGTGTTCTTGAAGTGATAAGTATTATCCTTGAGTTCTACGGATTCTATCTCTGGTGGAAGAAAAAAGGCTCTATTATACAAAAGGTTTCGTTTGATATTGCTCCTATATTCTCAGAGCAAAAATCAAGTCTTTATATGGGAGTTAGAATAAAAATATAAAATTGTTAGAGGTAAAGTCTATGCAGTATAATAGCCTATGTTCATGTAAAAACATAATATTTAGTTATGGAAAAAATGAAATATTAAAAGATTGCTCAATTGAAATAAAAAAAGGCGAATTAATAGGTCTTATAGGTGAAAATGGTAGTGGAAAGTCAACTTTATTAAAGTGTATCCTAAATTTAGAAAAAATAAAAGAAGGTGATGTATTTATTAATGGAAAAATAGGTTATTGTCCGCAAGAAAACTATCTTTACCAAAGATATACTCTTTTAGAACATGTAAATCTAATTAGTTCAATAATATTTAAAAAAAATACTAATAATGATTTTATAAATGAATTATTAGAGAGATTTAAGTTATCTAAATATAAAAATATTCTTATTGAGCATTTAAGTAGTGGAACATATCAAAAATTGAAATTTATAACAAGTTTAATCTCAAAACCAGACATTATTATATTAGATGAACCTTATGATGGATTTGATTGGGAAATGTATCAAATGTTTTGGATGGTTATTGAGAAATTAAAATTGGAAGGTGCAGGAATTCTTTTAGTTAGTCATCTTATCCATGATTTTGAAAAATTTGATAGGATTTATCAAATAAAGGAAGGGGTTACTTATAATGCAAAATAAGACAAAGTCATTAAACTCCCAATTATTAAAACTTTTTTTTTTAGAATTATGGAGAAATAAACAAGGTATTGGTTTTCTTTTTTTTGTTCCACTTATTTTTTTATGTACAGCAATATATACTGCAACAGAATTTAGTATTCCAATAAAATTATATAATTTTGATCATGTAATAAAAATAGTTTTGAACCAAAAACAAATATTAATTTTATATATAACAGCAGCAGTAATTGGCTTTTTGAGTTCTTATTATTGTATGGTTATGTTTCAAGAAAGCCTTTCTTATTTTAAGTATTGTGTATTTGTAGGGCTACCAATTTTAAATTATATACTTATAAGAATATTATTTTTTATAGGAATTGTTGTGATTATAACTTTAATTGTATGTTCTATTATAGTCTTTATTATACCTATTAACCAAATTATTCTTGTTTATATGGGTTTTATCTTTATGGGATTTATTTATGGTCTTTATGGTGGAATAGTTGGAGTTGTTACCAACAATTTTTTGGCATCTTTTTTAATGATAATTATGCTAACAAACCTTGATGTTGGCTGGCTTCAAAATCCAGTTTTTTATAGTTTTGCAGATAATACTCTTTTTATTAGGTTTTTACCTGCATTTTTTCCATGTCAATTTATTTTTACTTCTGCATATACCGATAAGATAAATTTTTGGTGTGGAGCTATTTCTATTTTATATATAATAATTTTATTTTTGATTCTTGTTATTCTTCTAAATATAAAAATCAGAGGTATGAGAAAAAATAAAATTAATTCAATCAATCATATTGCACAAGAAGGAGCTTAAAATATGAAGGGATTTTCGGGATTTAGATTTATACTTTCAATGTTAATAAAATCTGTTGATTTTAATATGGATTTTATTAAAATACAAAACAAAAGGTTTTTCAATAATTCTCATAAAATAGTTGGTTGGTTTAATGGGTATCCAAGTATGTCTTTGTACACACCCCCATTTTTTAGCAAACCTTCTGTAAACTCATTAATTACTCGCGAAATGAGTCTTTATCAGTGGAGAAAACTTCCAGAACTAATGAGTATAGCAATTACTCCAAATTGTAACTGTGATTGTATGTATTGCAGTTTTACATCTATGAAAAAAGAAGAAAACCCTTTATCAACTCAAGAAATTAAAAAAGTTATTAAAGATGCTCAGGCACTTGGAGTTTCTACTGTTTCTCTTGTTGGTGGCGAGCCTTTAATGAATAATGATATTTTTGAAATAATACAATCAGTAGATAAAGAATTTTCTCAAGTAATAATGTTTACAAATGGTTATTATTTAAAAGAAAAAGCAAAAGATTTAAGAAAAGCAGGTTTAACGACTGCAATTGTAAGCATTGATTCTTATAATCCAACTAAGCACAATCAAATTAAAGGAAAAGAGGAACTTTTTGAAAAAGCAATATTGGGGATTAAAGAAGCAAAAAAACAAGGCTTACTTGTTGGTATGTCAAGCGTTGTACACAAACCCGATTTTGAAAATGGTAATTTGATAAAACTATTTGATTTGGCAAAAGACTTAAAAATTAATGAACTTATTGTATTTGATGCTATGCCTACTGGAAATTATTCAAATCGTACAGATTTATTGTGGAATAAATCAGATATTGATAAATTGATTAATCTTTGCGAAGAATACAGTAAAAAAAAGAATTATCCAAATATTTATCCTTATGCTTACATGAAAAGTGAAAAATCAATTGGCTGTGCAGGAGGAACATTTTATTTTTATGTGAGTCCTTATGGAGATGTATGCCCATGTGATTTTAACTCTTTTAGTGTTGGCAATATAAAAAAGGAATCTCTTAACAAATTGTGGAATAAATTTAATACTACAAATGGCTTTTGTGGATCAAGTGCCGATGGGTGTAAAATTGATTATAACAAAGATTAACGCCGATGGACACAGATTTAACTGATATAATCTGTGTCCATCTGAGAAAATCTGTGTTAATCTGTGTTATGTGTTATGGAGAAATAAATGATAATAAATAAAACAAAGTCTTACTGTTGCTCATGTCAGAAAGAACATGAAGCACAGTTTGAAAGTATTGATAATAAAGTATTTTTTAAAGTTCTTTGCCCAATAGAAACTAAATCTGTCCAAATATCGAGTGATTCTGAAATATTTTTATCAATTAGAGATAAAAGTTACTGTGATTTTTCTAATATAAATGAACCACAAAAATATTCTTGGGAAAACTTTGTAGAAGTTACGAATGATTGTAATTTTAGTTGTCCAGCATGTTTTTCGACTTTTACAGAAAAAAATAAATTTTATCTAAGTTTTCCAAATTTCTTAGAAAGACTTTCCATTTTAAAGAAAAATAAAAGATTTGCTATAACAATATCTGGAGGTGAACCAACTTTACATCCAGATTTATTTAAAATGATTAAAGAATCAACAAAAAATGGTATAACTCCTAAAATATTAACAAATGGCTCTGTCTTAGGAAAAGAGCCTAAGTTTGCTAAACAATTAAAAAAAAGTGGAATAGAATATTGCATTATTCAATTTGATTCTTTAAATAAAGAAAATATGAAATTTATTCGCAATAATGACTCTTTAGACTTAAAAAAACAGGCTCTAATAAATGCTAAAAAAGCAGATTTATTTGTTGGAGTTAATAGTTTAATTTTAAAAAAGAATTTATCAGAAATAGGTGATTTATTAAAATATTTTTTTGAGTTTGCACCACAGTTAAGTATTATAAATTTCTTATGTGCTGTAAAATCAACTGGTCGTTTTGATTTTGATAACTCACAGTTAGTTGATAGAGAAATAATTATAAAAAGTATTATCAGGTCAAATGTTATAAAAGGATTGAATATCGACAATTTTAGACCTTTTCCAAAATTTAGCCCACTTGGCATTAATCTTCATCCTGATTGTCTTGCAATAGCAGTAGTTGCTATTATTAATAATAAAGCAGAACCTTTAGATGAATATATTGATCTTGATAAACTCTATTCTTTATTAGCAAATGCAAAATCAAAAAAGAAAGTTAGACCAATTTTGGGTTCTATACTTTTTTGTCTTTTATTATTTAGGACAATCAAATCCAAAAAGTTATTTTCATGTTTAAAAATGTTTTTTGGGTATATTTTTAAACGGGGCAAAAATTCATTTGCAATAATAACAATCGAACAATTTATGAATGAAATTTATCAGGATGTACAAAGGCTAAAATACTGCACAACTAATATTGTTTTAGAAAATGGTGCTTTAGTTCCTGGTTGTGTTTATTATCATCCAGATAAAAGGCGTGATAAAAATACAAGAGTAAATTCTTTATCTAATTAGTTTATAACCAAATTTCGATTTAATAAAATAAATCTTAGTAAAACAGTCGAAGTTTACGAAGAAAATGCAATAAAAAACAGAATTTTGATTAAAAATTCCAATAAACTTGAATATTTATGTTTTTTATTGAAATCTTCTCTAATTCTTCGTGTTCTTAGTGTTAAAAAAATTTTAATAAATATCAGTAAAAATAGTTAATAGTTTGTATATAAATAATTAACCTTTAATCACTTTTTACTTACTTCATCAATAAAATTTTGAAATTCGTCTTTAAGAATTAAAAACATATTTTTTAATCTATCAATATTTTGTTCTTTTTCAGAAATATCTTTGATTTTGTTCAATATATTGGTAATTCTTATCGCTCGAATTGTTTGAGCTCTACCTTTTATTGAATGGAGTTTTTGATTTATTCCATTAAAATCTGAATTTTCAATCAATAATGATAAATTTTCCAAATCTTTTTTAAATTCTTTAATAAAAAGCGAAATCAACTTATTGTACAAATCAATATCATTCTCAATATTCTTTAAAAAATTATCTCTATCAAAAACAACATCATTAGATATAGTATCTGCTTTATAAATATCTAGTTTTTTTAATGTAAAATTATTTTCAATTAGTTGAGTTACATCTTTTTTCATAAATGGTTTTGTTAAATAAAAATCTATACCATAGGATTGATATTGTTGATTATCTAAATTTACTACATCAGCAGTTAGTGCGATTATAGGTATTCTCTTATTTCCAGCTTCATATTCACGAATTTTTCGAGAGGTTTCATAACCATCCATTTCTGGCATTCTTATATCCATAAGAATCAAGTCAAATTCTTTTTCCTTATACTTCTCAAATGCTTCCACACCATTATAAGCTTCAGTAACAGAAAACCCCATCTCTGATAGAATATTTTTAGAGTAAAGCATATTTATCAAATTATCCTCAGCGATTAGAACATTCCCATTATAACATTTTTTTTCCAGTTTTTTATCAATATTATCTTCAATTGATTTTTCTGATTCTAAAGTGCCTATTTTATCAGATGTCTTGACTGGTAAAGTCAATGTAAAAGAGCTTCCTTCTCCAAGAATACTTTCAACTGCAATTTTTCCACCCATTAGTTCAATTAATTTTTTACAGATTGAAAGACCTAAACCAGTTCCACCATATTTTCGTGTTATAGAACCATCCGCTTGTGTAAATGTATCAAAAATTGTATCAATTTTATTTTTTGGTATTCCAACTCCTGTATCCTTTATGCAAATATCTATTATTGAATAATCGCTGCTATCCTTAACAAACATTTCTTTTGATTTTCTTACACAAATTGATATTTCGCCTTCATTTGTAAACTTTATAGCATTACCAAGAATGTTTACTAAGATTTGTGATAATCTATTTGGATCTCCGATGATTTTTTTACCTACATCATTATCATAGTTATATGAGAGGTTTATTTTTTTTTCTTTACATCCATATAAAATTACTGAAATTGTTTTTTTTATTAAATCATATAAATCAAATTCAATATACTCTAATTCGATTTTACCTGATTCTACTTTCGAGAAATCAAGAATTTCATTTATTATTTTTAAAAGAGATTCTGCTGAGTACTTAATAATTTCAATAAATTCTTTTTGATTTTTATTAAGATTTGTCTCAAGTATTATATCTGTAAAACCAATTATTCCGTTCATAGGAGTCCTAATCTCATGACTCATTTTCGATAAAAATTCAGATTTAGCATTATTTGCAAACTCTGCTTTATTTTTTTCTTCAATTATCTTTTGTTCAATTATCTTTCTTTCTTCAATTTCTTTGGACAAAAGGAATGTTTTTTTCTTTACTTCAGTTTTTAACATTACTAAATAAAATATTGTCATTATAATTAAGATCGGAATCAAGATTGAAACTAAATACATAATTATTAATTTAAATGAAAGAGTATGATCTATCATAAAAGGAAACCATTTATTATAAAGTTCTTGATACCTACCATTTTCAACTAATATTGCTAATCCTTCATTTAATTTTGCTAATAGTTCTTTATCTCCTTCTTTAACAGCAAAACAAAATTTTTGTTCAAATCCAATTAATTTTGCTTTGACACGGACTTTAGTTTTTTCATCAATTGTAGTAACTTGTTTTATGTTTTTAAGTTTCAAATCATTTATTATCTTTAACCCTACAACATTTTGTATTATTAAAGCATCATATTTTCCTAAGCTTAATAATTTGAAACCATCAGTATAGGTTTTTGTCAAAATCAATTTATTTGAAATGTTATTTTTTAAAGCATATTCGTAAGCTGCGTCATCCTTCATTACAATAGTTTCTTTTTCTTTTAAATCCTTTTCTGTTTTTATCGAATCATTATCTTTTCTTACAAATATTCCACCGTGCATTACCATATAAGGCACAGTAAAGTCAAAATATTTATCTCTATCTTGAGAATAAGCAACTAATGGTAGTATATCAAGTTTTCCATATTCTAATTCATTTTTTATTGTTCCCCAATAATCAATTTTAAATTCAATTTTAACATCCATTTCCTCTGCAACAGATTTTAATAACTCAACAGAAAAGCCATCAGGAATTCCTTTATCAGTTACAGAAAATGGGGGATAATCAAACTCTGTGGCACTTTTATATATTTTTATTTCTTCTGAAAAACATAAGCTAATTATACTAATAAAAAGAAATAAAATATATTTTTTCATATTCCTACACCCTTGCTTTTATTGATTTATATAAATAATTTTAATGTATAAGTAAAAAAAAATCAAGAGTTTTACTAAAAGTGTTCATGTAGCACAGATTAAAATCCTCATCTATTACCAGTTTTTTTAAAAATATTTTTTTATATTTCTTCGTGTCCTTAAAGTGTGTAAATACTTTTTATTGTTCCAAATGAATCTTTTACATGTTTAAAATTCTCAGATAAATTGCAAAAAATAAAATTTGCAGCCTGATATTTTGATATGAGGATAGTTACATATTCTTTGACAAATAAAATATTTTATTTTATACTTTCTGGAATAATATTAAAAAAACTTGAGATAGTATGCAAAAGAGAAAATTTATAGGTGAAATATTACTAGACCTTGGCTACATAAAAGATTATGATTTGCAAAATATTCTTAGTGAACAAAAAAAATTAAAAAATGATGATAAACTTCCTCTAATAGGTGAACTTTTGATTGAAAAAAATATAATAACAAGAAAACAACTAAAAGAGGCGTTAAAACATTCACTTCTTGAAATAATAAATGATAAAGAGGCTAAAGATTTTATTAAAGAATCAACGATTAGCACTCTAAAAACCCTAGAAAAAGAAGAACAGGAAGAACAAATGGAGAAAACTAAGTTAAGTGAAGAATCCAAGATGGCACTGACAATAAGGTATAATTTTTTAGTCGATAAGATGGAAAAAATAAAAAAATCTCTTATGGATAATCAAAATTTAGCTCAAACAAACTTTAGAAAAATATTAATTCAAAATTATAAAAACGAGTTGATTGAATTAGAAAAAAAAATTATAATGTTAAAAAATGATATAGAACAATTTTGCTAATTTGGAGATAAAATGCAAACTTTAATAAAACAAAAAACAATCACTTATCAAGACTATCTAAAATTTCCAAATGATGTTAAAGGCGAAATTATACAGGGAGAATTTACAATGGCAGTAGCACCAAATTCTAACCATCAATTTATAATTACAAGACTAATGATATTGCTTTCCAATAGCATAGATAAAAATAAATCTGGATATTTATTTCCAGCACCAATAGATGTTATTTTTGATCATGAAACCATGCTTGAGCCAGATATTGTTTTTGTTAGTAAAGAAAAAAAAGAAATTATCCAAAAACGAGGTATTTTTGGCACTCCTGATTTAGTCGTAGAAATTATTTCTCCAATTTCTCAATACAAAGACAATGTTATAAAAAAAGAAATCTATGAAAAATTTGGTGTTAAAGAATACTGGCTTGTAAATCCTTATCTAAAAAGTATAGAAATTTTAACACTTTTGGACAACAAATATCAATTATTTTCAGAAGGCTTTTTAGAAGACGATGGAAATATAATCGTAAACTCAAAATTTATACCTAATTTAGAAACAAATCTAACTGAAATTTTTACGGAGAATTTTTAATGGAAATAACTGCTAAAACACTTCCAACTTTTATAATTGGAAACCCAATATCTCACTCAAAATCGCCAGTTTTTCAAAACGCTGCATTTAACCACTGTAACATAAACTCAGTTTATCTTGCAATAAATATCGAAAAAAACGACTTTGAAGCAGTAATTGCTGGCTTAAAAAAAATCAATATTTTTGGTATGAATATCACAATCCCTTATAAAGTTGATATTCTAAAATATGTCGATGAACTATCAGAAGATGCCAAGCTAATCGGTGCTGTAAATACCATTGAGGTACTTAATGGCAACTGGGTTGGGCATAATACAGACTGGTATGGAGTTTATAAGACTTTAGAACTCAACAAGTTATCTCCAAGCCAAGACTGTTTGATTATAGGTGCTGGTGGTGCGACTAATGGTGTTATCTATGGTTTACAACAATACGGAGTTAAAAATATAGCAATTACAAACCGCACAAAAGATAAAGCAGAACTTATTAAAGACCAATTTAACATAGATTTAATCGATTTTGAAGAATACAAGTCAAAAATAAAAAATTACTCATTAATTATAAACACAACATCGATAGATTTTAATAAACTCGTTGATTCTTTTTTGGAAGACAAAACATATTTTGATTTAAAGTATTATTCTGGAAAGATTGATATGCCAAACTATATCGACGGTAAAATTATGCTTTTATATCAAGGAGCAAAAGCCTTTGAAATATGGACAAAACAAGAAGCACCAATTGAGATTATGCAAAAGGCGATGGAGGGGTAAATTATTTTACGCAAGCGTATAAAAAAAAGCAACATCGCTAAATGTTGCTTTTTTTTATCTAATCAATCTCTGGTATCAAAAAAACCTGATCTGGAAAAATCAAATCTGGATTTAAAATAGCCTTTTTATTGGTTTTCCAAATGCGGGGCCAAAGGAATGCGTTGTTATATATAAAATCATATTCTGCGATTCTCCACAAACAGTCTCTTCGTTCTGGAATTAGTCTAACTTTATATGTTGTTTTAACCCCAGTACCTTTATAAGACTCTGCTATTTTTTTTGCTAATCTTGCGTATAAAATAGCTTGTTCATAGTCTTGATTTTTATAAGACTGTTTTGCTTTTTCTATATATTCGATAGCTTTAGCAAGTAAGTCTTTATAAGTAAAATTCGTCAGTTCTTCATCATCTGGAGAAGGACTTAAATTTTTATCCAAATCATCCAAATTTAATTTATAAATATCTTTTTCTGCAGGCTCTCCCTTTTCATTTAGAGTAGGCTGGTTTGATGCGTCCTCAATAATTCGTCCAGCTTCCATAATTGCCTTTAAAGCCTCTAACCTTTTTTTCTCTTTTAAACCAAATTTAGTTTTCTCAATTGAAGATAATGCAAAGCTTTCTGCCTCATCAATTGCAATTTTTGCAGAAGAAAAATCCAAACTATCATACTTTGAAACGCCATCTTCAAGCTTTGTATTTGCATTATCAAAATCATCCTTTGCAAATTCTTTTGCTCCAAGTTTATCCGCTTCACCAATTAATTTTTTTACATATCCAATTTTATCTTCAAATTCTCTTTTTGTTAATTTCGTTTTTGCAATTATATCTTTTAAAATCGTTTCACTATCAGAATACTTATTATAAGCATCTTGGTATTCTTCTTGATTAAATTTTTCATCTGCTTCACTATAATAAGTTTTTGCTTTATTATAATCATCAGGATATATTTTATCAGCACTGATAGATTCTGCCTCAGCAAAAAGTTTATCCAAATCAGACTTTTTGTTGATAACTTTATTTTTTAATCCCAGTTTTTCTGACATTTTTAAAGAATTTTCATATGCAAGTTTTGCATATTCTTTTGACTGAGATAATGACTCTCTTCCACTCGTTGGGTCTACATCTTTTTTATTTTTACCATCTTCAAGTAAATCTTTAGCTTTATTAAAATTATCAGGGTCATATTTCTCTGCACCAACCTTTTGTGCTTTGTCAACCCATTCTTCAGCATCTCTTATCTCATCTTCAGAAATTTTATCAACCATAATTGTAGTAGTAGTGGTAGTAGTTGTTGTGACCTCTTCTATAGTAGTAGTAGTTGTTGTTGTAGAAGTCGTAGTAGTTGAAGAGACCGTTGTAGTACTAGGCTTTACATCAGGTTTTGTCTTACAGCTAAAATAAAATAAAAGCGAAAAAAGGATACTAACAATAATAATATTTAAACTTATTTTTTTCATAAATTTTCCTCAAACTTTAGAGTAATAAATTAACCTATTTAAAACTTTTTAACGCATCTTCTTCCGTATCATAAACAGAAAAAAAAGTATTTAGCTTTGTCAATTCAAAAATTCTTTTTACAGAATCATGTATTTTCATTATTTTAAGAGAACCATTATTTTGATTAAGAGTTGTTCTACAAAAAATTAATGTCCCAATACCAGATGAATCAATATATGTTACACTATCAAGATTCACAATGAATTTTTTATAACCTTCGTTCATTTTACCAATAATAAATTCTTTAATCTTAGGAGAGTTATAAAGATCTATTTCACCATGAATATCTACAATTATAACTTCTTCAACATTCCTCGTATTAATTTGCATTTAAGCTCCTAAAAACAAATATTATTAATTGTAACATAAAAAATATTAATTGGTCAAGAAAATAAAACTTTTTTTTAAAAATTTATTAAAAAATAAGGAATGGTCTAACCATTCCTTATTTTTTACTTAGCAGGCATCATAGACCTTCGTTTCGTATTTACAAGCCTATAAAAATCATTTATATTATTAACAACTATTTTTTCTGGCGATATAACCAATCTATTTTGTTTTGCATAATGTGCTAATATTTGATTACTTCTTATTTTGTCCATTCCACACCAATTAGCAACCTCTTCTGGAGTAATTTTAAATTCTACATCTTTAGTCTCAGAAAGGTTTAAATTCATATTTTCTGCAAGCATAACAAAAACATCAGCAATTTTTATTTCTGGTTCTGCCAATGTTAAAATCATAAGTCTTCTTTTTTGATCATAAATTCTTCTTGCAAAAATTTTTAATAGTTTTATAGCAAGTTCTGGTTTTGCAGTCATTAAGCTTTCAAAATTTGCTTTATTAAACTCCAAAACTTTGACATCATCTAAAGCAACAGTAGTAGCACTTCTTGGTGCCTCTTCCAAAATAGCCATTTCACCAAAAATTTCACCAGGTTGCAAAACATCTAAAGTTTTTTCTGTTTCAGAAGAAATTTTTGTTATTTTAACTCTGCCTTCTAGAAGAAAATAGAAAGTATTTCCAGGCTCAAATTCACAGAATATTATTTCATCTTTTCTATAAGCTTTACCAAATTTCTCAAAAAATCCCGGTCCAAAATCAACAGGTGATGCCATTATTCTAACTCCTTCATAGCTTTTTGAACTTTTCTATAAAGAGGATCATTTTGTTTTGCAGATGACATAGCTTTCTTTAAAAAATCCATTGCATTTTGTTTATTTCCAATTTTTTGATAAGAACTTCCCATAATAAAAAATACATCTCCAATATCTTGATACGATGGATATTTTTTCAAAAACATAGACATTTGTTGTATTGCTTCATTAAATTTATTGACAAAAAATAAACATCTTCCAATTTCAAAAGAAGCCATCATCTTAACACTCTCATTATTCATATTTAGAACTTTTTTAAAATCATTAAAAGCCTCTACATACTTATTTTGACTCATTAAAGAAACACCTTTATAATAAATCTTTTCTTCTTCAGAAGACCCATTAATACTAACTTCTGGCTGCTTTACAATAGGCTCTGGTATTGGTGGTGGAGTATAATCTTCAGTATCATCTTGAAGAATAGGGGTTGGTCCGCCACCTTCTCCATAAGAAGATAATGCACTTTCTGCCATTCTTAGTCTGTCATTTGTCAATTTTGCATATCTACTAGTTGCATAATATTGTAAATATCTTCTATACACGGTAATTGCTTGTTTATATTTTTTATTTTTTAGATAATAATCACCTATTAGAAATAAATCATCCGATGGATTAGTAGAAACTTTATTCCCAACAATATTTTGAACTTGTTTATGAATTCTTCTTAATTGATTAGAAAATGACTTTAGCATCTTCAAAATGATATTTGTATTCTTTGTTATTAAAGCTTCAAATTCATTAGTAGTAAATTCAATTACAGTCGAATCTACTAATATACTTGCAGTTTCTTCTCTTGGGTATCTGATCAGTCCAGATTTAACCCCAAAGAATTCCCCAGTAGCTATAACGTCTACTATTTCACTGCCATTTTCGATGTCACTATAACTAAGCTTTACTTTACCATCTTTTAGCAAAAATACAGAATCTGCTTTATCATCCATAAAATAAACAATAGAACCAGCTTTATAATTTACAGCACGAGGTGCCATATCACCCCCAAAGTCAACATATAATATACTTAAAATGTTTTACCCATAAACGAATACAGGTAAACGGTCAATCTTATTACTAAAATAAACAAACGTAATTATTTATATATTTTAAAAAAGATAATCCTAAAACATTTTAAGGTATATATTGACAATTTGAACAATTGCCAATATAATTAAAATCATCTTAATTCATTTTCGTTTATTTTGACTATTAAATCAAATTTTTTTCATTAAATTTATTACTATTTTTTAGATTGATTTAAAAAATCTTAAACTGAGGATTTAAATCATCAGTTTCCTATAAAAAATATATTTATTTTTCTATTCTCTTAATTTTATTTTTTACACCATTATAAATTTCTTTTATTTCTTTACTCTTATTCATAGAATAAAAATGAACACCTTCAATATCAGTATTTAATAAATCATCAAGTTGTTTAATTGCGTATTCTATTCCTATTTTTTCGATTTCTTCTATATTATCTTGATTTTTCTCAAGAATACTTACCAAATTTGAAGGAATTTTTGCTCCACATAAAGAAGTTATCCTTTGTACTGATTTATAGTTTAGAATAGGGAAAATACCAGGTATAATAGGAATATTAATTCCTTTTTTAACAGCTATATCTCTAAATTTATAAAAATCATCGTTATTAAAAAATAATTGAGTAATGATTACATCTGCACCTGCCTCAACTTTCATTTTTAGGTAAGAAATATCTTTATCTAAATCAGGAGTCTCAATATGCCCCTCTGGATAACCAGCAACAGCAACAGAAAAATCATACTTATCTTTAATAAAATCTACCAATTCATAAGCATAGCCAAAGCCACCTATTGTTTTTGTGAAATTCGTCTGCCCTTGAGATGGGTCACCTCTTAGTGCAAGAATGTTTTTTATATTATGGCTTTTTAGCTGATCTAAAACATTTATAACATCATTCTTTGTATTATTAACGCAAGTTAAATGAGCAACAACTTCAAGATTGATATGATTTTTAATGTGAGATGCAATATCAACGCTTTTATCTCTTGTTGTACCACCAGCACCATAAGTTACAGATACATAATCTGGATTTAAAGATTTTAGGTCTTCAATTGTATGATATAATTTTAAAACATCATCTTCTTTTTTTGGTGGAAAGACTTCAAATGAAACCACATGTTTTCCTTTTTGAAACATATTTTTAATAAACATATAAACTCCATAGTTTTTTGTGTAGTAATATTATATACCTTTTTTCAGAAAAAATCAATTTTAGATTATATACTCAAATGTTTTAGGAGTCAAGCGGATAAAGATAATTTTATTTTTTATATTAAATTAAAGCAATTGATATAATTTGTATTATAATTTATTAATCTCTTCTATTGTTAAACTAGCAGCCTTTAATATACTGTAAAATTCTTCTCCATACAAAGATATTGCTGTTTGAATATATTTTTAACCAATAACCTAAAATAATCAAGCCTACCCTTAAAACACTAAATTTTTTTAGTTATCGCAAAATATATTGATATTAGTACTATTTCATCAATTATATATAAGCCTTTTTTAATTTTATCCTTGTATTTCTTAAAAAATTTTATCGGCTTTTAGATGTTACTACTGTAAAAGTACTATTTTCTGTATTTGATCCTTTTTCCTGCAATAACATCCCATTCAGATAAAAACCTAACTTATATTCATCTATTTCAATCTTAAAACTATATGCAGAAGATTTAAACTCAATACCATTATATTTTTTAAAAAAATCAAAAAATTTTAAGTTATTTCTAAATTTTTTTTCTATTTATATTATTAATAAATCTGTTGTTTTTAGTAGTTTTGTAATCTCATAATTAGTAATTACAATAGCAAACTGCTCAAAATATTCTTTCATCAATGTTTTAAATATTTCATCATAGTTAGAATAATTTATCATTTTTTACCAACCGATATAACCTGTGCTAATCCGTGTTATAATAAAAAAAGCCAAGCGTTTTAGGCTTAGCTTTACACAGGATTGCTTCACACTCTCCATTTAACTTTCTTTGTGGGGGGGTGAAAGATAAATGGCGTTATGAAGGAAACTTTTTTATTCAACCACAATACTATGTTCGGTATCCCAAAATTTTACTTAAGTAAAATTTTTAAATTTTATTTTTCTTTTTAATAAGTTCTATTTGTTCCTTTGTTAGAAAACCTTTTGTTTTCAATTTTTCTTCTGTACTTGATAATTCATTATTAAAATTTTCACCACATTTTACTAAATCAATGTACATTTCAAATAAAAACACTAAAGTATTACGATCATCATCTTTTGGGTCTAATTTAATAGTACTTTTATCACCAAATTTTAAATTTTTGTTATATTGCTCGTTATTTGACATTTTTTTTGCAACAGCGGTTTTAAAATTGCTACCAGCAATTGCTTTTTTCCCAGTAAGTAAGAAAAGTTTACCAATATATTTATAAGTTTCTGGATTTTTTGGATCTAAGTCTTTGGATTTTTGAAACATTTTTAGAGATTCATCATATTCTTTATTGAGAAAATTAAGCTTACCAATTATAAAATATGCTTCACTATCAAAAGGATCAATATTTACAAGCCTTTTCGCATAAAAAAGAGTTTCTACAATCCTATTAATCTTTTGCAACAAATCAATTATCAATTTAAGATAAAATTTATCAGTTGGAAAAAATTGTAATATTTGAGAACACAAAATAACCGCATCATTATATTTTTTTTCATTTATGAGAATATCAAGTAACTGCTTTTGATATTCTATTATAGCATTTGGTGGGCTCGTTTCTATTGCATTTTTTATTAACCTTATCGCATTTTCTTTTGCCTCTTTGTTTTGAGTATTCTTATTTAAATAATAAAGAGTTATTCCGTAAAAAAAATGCAAATAAGGAATTTCTCTATTTGCCTTTAAAATAGTGAATGGGACTTTTTCAACTACATATCTATAAATTTCTTTATATTTTTGGAGTCTTTCTTTTTCTATCTCATTTTTTGTTTGAATTTCATCCAAAAATTTCAATCTTTCAAAAGCATTAGTTGCAAATTGAAATAAAATTTTACTATCTATTTCCATTATTTATATCCAGAAAGTTGTTTAAAAAGTTCATCAGAGATTCTTGTACTCGAATTTTTTGCTATCATTGTTGCATATTCATCATAAAGAAAATCAGAAAATATTTCTTCAGCCTGTCCACCATCTATGAGTTTATATTTATTTATAGTTTTTTTCATTTCCTTTAAAACTTGTTTCCATAGTAAACTTTCCAAATCAATACAAGAATCATGAAGTTTTTTTTCTCTCTTATCAAGCTTTAACTCATTTACAGTTCCATCTGGATTAAATTTTTCTTTAAGCAATTCTTTAAAGCTTTTACCTTCTTTATTATTGTCATTTTTTATCTTTGAATTTAGAGTATTTAAATTACTCAAATCTTGAGATAAAAAAGATGGGTCTATTGATGTTAACGAATTAGCCATAAAAACCTCCATAACAATAAGTTACACTGATGTTCACTGATTACATAAATCAAACATTTTTGGAATTCTATCTGTATTACGACAGATGTATAAACTATTGAACTCGATCCCCTGTAATCTGTGTCAATCTACTATAATCCGTGCCAATCTGTGTTATATTCTCGGAAGAAAAAAGATTTACTTTAGAGGGTAATATTTATCAATATTTAAGATTACTATTTTTAGAAATTTTTATTGAATAAAAACTAAAAGTTTAAATATTAACTCAGAAAATTTTATAAGTTTTTTGGAGACCTAATAGATTTTCAAAATCTCTTAGGTCTATTTCTCCCAAAGTTTTTCTTTTTTGTTATTTTTTATTTTTTTTTAAAAAAAAGAAGCAAAAAAGAAAAAAAATTACAACAATATCAACTTTGCATTTATAGCCCCGACTTTATATACAGACTCAATTAAAGCAATAATTTCGCCAACTTGTAAACCAGCTTCATTTAAAATATTAACAAGTTCACCAATTGTTTGACTTTTTAACTCAAATGTATATTTTTTTTCTTTATTTTGAGTTGAAATTTTAACTTGAGCTTGGGGAGTTGAAACTGTGCATTCTTGGATAATAACATCACCACCAGCAACAATAACGCCAGTTTTTTTATCAATTATAACCATTGCAATATTATCAGGAGTGACAGTTAAGACTTCGAGTTTTGAAATAAAATCAACAATATTTTTCTTTTCTTCTTCACCCAAAATAATTTCAACAAGCCCTGCATCGACTGCCGTTATTTTTAAGTCTTGATTTAGACTAAGTACTGCTTCTCTAATTAAGTTTGCAGTTGTAAAGTCTGCAATTTTAAGACTAATATTTATTTTTTCACCATCTGTAAATGTAGAAACAACATCCTTTTCAACAATTGCCCCTTGTGGAATTGATGCTGATGTTTCACTATTTTGATCTTTTGTGCCAGAAATTATTCTACCCTGAGCAACAGCATAAACATTGCCATCAGCAGCTTTTAATGCAGTTTGTAAAAGTATTCCACCTGATAAAGACTTTGAGTCACCAATAGAACTAATCGATACATCAACAATATCTCCGCCTCTAACAAAAGGACCAATATTTGCAGTAACCAAAACGCAGGCAACATTTTTTGATTTAATATCTTCCTGCTTTAGGTCAAATCCATAATTTGTCATCAAATTAAGTAACATCTTTTGAGTAAGTTTAAACTCCCTTGAGTCTCCCCTACCCTGCAAACCAGTCACAAGCCCAATGCCAGTAAGTTGATTGTCCCGTATTCCCTGAATTACTGCGATGTCTTTAATCCGTACTGGATTTTTTGCAAATAAACTCATTGAGAGAATAAAAATAGCAAAAAATATTAATTTATATTTCAACATACAATTCTCCGTTATTTTTTCTTAAAATTCCTATTTTCTCTTTACCATTTAAAAGTTTTACCTTAATTTTTTCGTTTTCATAAGCATCTGATAATGATATACAAGGTATTGTAACTTCAATATTTTTTCTTTTTATTATAAGTTTTAAATTTTCGTCTTTTATTATAGATGGAATCTTTTTTAAAACATTCCACCTTAAAATCTCACCTGTGCCAATGCCAGCTATAAATTTCGTGTTTTCTGCCTTAATTATTTCAAAAACTAAGTTATCTATCTCTTTATACGCGGTTATATCAAGATTTTTAGTATAAAACTCGTCTTTTTTCAAAAAATCATCTTTTAAAAAACTTTGCTTAGAAATCCAGACATCTGCAAAAATATTTACATCTATATTAACAAAATATTTTTTGTCTCCAACAATAAGTGGAATCCTTTTTAAATTAGCAATATCTTTTAACCCATAATTTAGCTTATTTATTTCCCAATTATAGACAGAATCAAAATTATTTAAGTCAATTTGAGGTTCTGTCTTTATTAAAGTTATTTTAATCTTAAATCTTTCCTTATCTACATAATTTGATAAATATTCTTCTAAAAATGCAATTGGAGTTTCTTTTTCGTTTTCTTCTACTCTATCTTCTGTTACATCACCATCTTCTACAATTTCTATGAATGTTTCTTTACCAGAAAGGTTGATATTATTTACATTTTGTGAAATTAAAAGTTTTAATAATTCGTTATTTTTTATTCTATTTTTAAAATTATATTTGTTGTAAATGATTATATTTTCTAAATTAGAAGGTAATTTTTCAAAAACTATATCTTTTAAATATAAATTTTTATCTATAACAAATACTTTTTCTTTTAAAGTAATGTCTAATGAGTAAATAGAAAACTCAAATAAAAATAAAATAAATAAAAAAATTACCTTTTTCATAGCATTTTCTCTTGATAACAAAATACAACAAGGGACTTAAGCCCTTGTTTTTTTATTATCTATTATCTTTTTAGATTAACAGCTGTATTAAGCATAGCATCAGAAGTTTGAATTGTTTTTGAGTTTAAATCATAAGCTCTTTGAGCTACGATCATATTAACCATTTCTTCTACAACCTGAACATTACTCATTTCAATAAAACCCTGATGTAATTTACCCATTCCTTCATAAGCTGGCATACCATTAATTTCTGCACCAGATGCTTCAGAAATTTTATAGAGGTTTCCACCAACATTAGTTAGACCTGCTGGGTTTATAAATCTATTTAGTGTAATCTGACCTACATCGATTATTTCGTCAGATGCACCTGTCTTACAAGTAACAATTCCATCTTTACTAATAGAAATTGAGTCAGCCAAAAAACCTTCTGGAAAAATAATCTCTGGTAAAATTTTATAACCACTATGATTTACAATCTGTCCATTAGAATCAATTTTCCAAGCACCATCTCTCGTGTAAGCCTCACTGCCATCATAAAGTTGAACTTTAAAAAAGCCTTCACCTTCAATTGCTAAATCCAATTTATTGTTAGTGTTTTGTAATGACCCTTGCAAAAATATTTTTTGTGTTGCAGCAGGTTTCACACCAAGACCGACGTTAATTCCTGTTGGATAATTACTAATAGAAGTGGAAGGAGTTCCAGCCATTCTTAAATTTTGATATAATAAATCTTCAAAATCAGCACGAGTTTTCTTGAAACCAGTTGTATTAACATTGGAAAGGTTATGTGCAATCGTATCAATATTAAATTGTTGACCAACCATTCCAGAAGCACCTGTCCATAAAGAGCGAAGCATAAATTTCTCCTTAAAGAAAAACAATTATTCATTATATTCTCGGATGTTTAAAAAAAATATTAATTTATTTTTTTACATAGTCATCGTAATTCAAATTTCAAATTAACATTTAGTCACAAGAATTGCAGAATCAATATAAACTTTTGAGCAGAATAAACAAACTATTTATTAATTTTTTCCAAATTCTATTTACAAAATAATTAAAATGAATATAATTTATTAGAGATTAGCAAAATTATATTTAAACAGTTTTTATCTCAAAACATATTTTACTAATTTTTACAATAAAACGTAATATGTGTAATTCAAAAAAATCCGTGCTAATCCGTGTTATAGAAAGGTTTTTCATTAATTTGTAATAATTAAAATTTTATGCTACATAAAAAGCATAATCTGTGTAATCTAAGAAAATCCGTGCTAATCCGTGTTATAGAAAGGTTTTTCATTAATTTGTGATAACTAAAATTTTATGCAGTATAAAAAAGTATAATCTGTGTAATCAAAAAAATCTGTGCTAATCCGTGTTATAGGAAGGTGTTATGAAAATAAAATTTGTTGTTTTTTTTACTGTTATTTTATCTTTTTTGGCTCATGCTAATTCATTGAATACAAATTCTAATAATGATAATATTTCGTTTAAAATATCTTATTATGGCAAAAAAACCATACTTTCACCAGAGCAGTTGATAAATATTGATAATAATCTTAAAATTGTTCACGCTACATTCGCAGGAATTACTTATGCGAGTTTATGGGCTTTAGATGCTATTGGTATTGCTTTGTTATACCAGTTTTTTACAGATCAAAACTCAACATATTACGACCCGCTTAAATATTCTCATATAGGGTTATCTATATCAGCGTTATTAACTTTTGCGACTACTGTTGTCCTTGCTTTTACAAAGATTGGGATAAAGATACAAAATAAATTTGCGATAAAAAAGACTCATTTTATAGCAGCTTTTGTTACTCTTGGTTTTTATCTACTTGAGCTTGCATCCATTATTCTTTCGTCTGTTTTTTTTGTAAACAAATACGAAGAGGCAAAATGGGTTGGGCTTGCACATGGGATTACTTGTGGAGCAACAAGTCTTGCTTTGACAGTTTCTTTTATTACTATTTTCTTTTAATTTTCTGGCAATAACATCGTATGCAAAAATTTCATTGGTGGATTAGATTCTGTAAAGCCGATTTTTTTATATAGATGTTGTGCTGATTCATTATCACTTCTTACTTCTAAAGTAATTTTGCAGCAATTTAGGCTTTTGGCTTTTTGGAATATTGCGGTAATGAGATTTTTACCTATTCCTTTGTTTCTAAATTCTTTTAATACAATTATATCGTGGATATTAATTAGTGGTTTTGCATTAAAAGTTGAGTAACCAACAAATGTCACTGCCATTCCTACAAACTTTTCGTCTATTATTGCAAAAAATATTTTTTTAGTTGGAAAGTTTTTAATATCATTTAAGAGTTTATCTTTAACAATTTGAGTCTCAAATGGCATTCCGCCACCCATTCCATCCTTAATATAATTATTTAACAAGTCAATAAATGCTTCCTGTTCTTTTTGGTTTTGTAAATCTGATTCTATTATTTTCATAGTATTTATCTCCTAAATTCTCATAAAATATTAGCATTTTTTGTGCCATTTATAAAAATTGGCATAGATAATGCTAAAATATAGTTATCCTTAAAATATTGGGAGATTAGTTATGCAAAAAGATGAATATGGATTTAAAGAATTATCTATTTTATTTGAAATCAGTAAAAAACTTGATGACAGTATGGATTTGAAAGAAGTTTTACCTCCTGTTTTAAAAATAATGGCAAATTTTATGGATATGCACTTAGGAACTGTAACTATTTTAAATCGAGAAACTAAAGAAATTGTTATCGAAGAGGCTTATGGACTTTCTCCTGAACAAAGAGCAAGGGGAAGGTATAAGCTTGGCGAAGGAATTACAGGAAAAGTTGTAGAAACTGGAGAGCCAACTGTCGTAAAAAGGGTTTCGGATGAATCAAAATTTCTTGATAAAACAAAGGCTCGTGAGCAACTTAATAAAAAAGATATTTCATTTATTTGTGTCCCAATAAAACTTGGTAAAGAAGTAGTTGGCACTTTGAGCTTTGATAGATATTTTGTTGACGATACAACTTTAGAAAATGATCTAAAACTTGTTACTTTAATAGCATCACTAATAGCACAAGCAGTAAAATTAAGACAAAAAACAAACGAGGAGATAGAAAATCTAAAAGCAGAAAATACACATCTTCAAAATGAATTAAAAAATAAATTTAATCCATCAAATATCATTGGAAATTCTAAAGCTATGAAAGAAATTTACTCATTTATGGAGAATATTTTAGATAACAAAACGACTGTTTTAATTAGAGGCGAAAGTGGTGTGGGTAAAGAACTTGTGGCTCATGCAATTCATTACAATGGCATAAGAGCTAATAAGCCTTTTGTAAAAGTAAATTGTGCAGCTCTTCCAGAAAATCTTATAGAATCAGAACTCTTTGGACATGAAAAAGGGGCTTTTACTGGTGCAATAAACAAGAGAAAGGGAAGATTTGAAATTTCAAATGGCGGAACAATATTTCTTGATGAGATTGGGGATTTTCCAATGGCAACACAAATAAAACTTTTAAGAGTAATTCAAGAGAGAGAATTTGAAAGAATCGGAGGTGGTGAAATAATCAAAATTGATGTAAGGATTATTTGTGCTACAAATAGAGACTTAGAAAAACTCATTGAAGAGGGCAAATTTAGGCAAGACTTATATTATAGAATAAATGTTTTTCCAATTTATGTACCTGCATTAAGAGAAAGAAAAGACGATATTATTCTTCTTGCTGATTATTTTTTGGAAAAATATGCAAAGATAAATAATAAAAACATAAAAAGAATTTCAACTCAGGCAATTGATATGCTAGTTTCTTATCATTGGCCTGGAAATGTTAGAGAACTTGAAAATTGTATAGAAAGAGCCGTAGTTCTTTGTTCTGATGGTGTAATACATGGCTATAATTTGCCGCCATCTCTTCAATTAGCTGAAACAACGGGTACAACAAATATTGGAAAACTTGAATCTGTTGTTAATACAGTTGAGAAAGATATGATCATTGATGCTATTAAACTTACAAATGGTAATCTATCAAAGGCAGCAAAAATTCTTGATATAACAGAAAGAATGATAGGTATAAGGATAAATAAGTACAACATTGATGTAGGAAAATTTAAAAGCTATACAAATTTGTAGTATTTTTGTTAATTTTTTAAGTTTTAAATTTATTATAAGAAAAAGAGTAGATATTAATCTGCTCTTTTTTTTTGCAAATTAACAAATCATATATGTAACAAATCCTACCTAAAAGTAAGAATTAAAATTTAATCCTACTTTTAGGTAGGAGTTTTTTTAACATTATTTATATTTTATTTTTATAAATAATTTATATAACTCATTTATATAAAACAAATTAATCTATAAATAATAATTAATGGCACGATCCTTGCATATATAATTACAAAAATTAACGGAGGTAACAATTATGAGAAAGATAGCGATTTACGGAAAAGGTGGTATTGGTAAATCAACCACTACTCAAAATACAGTTGCAGGGTTAGCCGAAGCTGGAAAAAAAGTTATGGTAGTAGGATGTGACCCAAAGGCAGATTCTACAAGGTTATTGTTGGGTGGACTTGCCCAAAAGAGTGTTCTTGATACATTAAGAAGTGAAGGCGAAGATGTAGACTTAGCTGACGTTACAAAAGTTGGTTACAAAGGAACAATCTGTGTTGAGTCTGGTGGACCTGAGCCTGGAGTTGGTTGTGCTGGTAGAGGGATCATCACATCAATAAATCTTTTGGAACAACTTGGAGCTTATGCAGAAAACAGACAACTTGATTATGTCTTTTATGATGTATTAGGTGATGTTGTGTGCGGTGGGTTTGCTATGCCAATTCGTGAAGGCAAAGCTAAAGAAATCTACATTGTTTGTTCTGGTGAAATGATGGCAATGTATGCTGCAAACAATATTTGTAAAGGTATTGTGAAATTTGCAGAAGCTGGTGGGGTTAGACTTGGTGGATTAATTTGTAACTCAAGAAAAGTTGATAATGAAATGCAAATGATCGAACAACTTGCAAAACAACTTGGAACTCAAATGATTCATTTTGTACCAAGAGATAATATGGTTCAAAAAGCTGAAATCAATAGAAAAACTGTTATTGATTTTGATCCAACTCATGTTCAGGCTGATGAATATAGGGCACTCGCTAAAAAAATTGATGGCAATGACATGTTTGTTATTCCAAAACCAATAACAACAGATGAACTTGAAAAACTTTTAATTGAATATGGTATCGCAAATTAATTTAGGAGGTAAATTATGTTAATGATTAGAGCAATAGTTAGACCAGAAAAGGTTGACAATGTAATGGAATCTTTAATGGCGGAAGGGTTTCCTGCTGTTACCAAAATATCAGTATTTGGAAGAGGTAAACAAAGAGGAATAAAGATCGGTGATATTGTTTATGATGAACTTCCAAAAGAACTTTTGATGATGGTTGTTAAAGATAAAGATAAAGATTATGTAATTAAAACCATTCTCGATGCTGCAAAAACTGGAGAAAAAGGGTCTTTCGGAGATGGTAAGATTTTCATTTCTCCAGTTGAAGAAGTTTATACAGTAAGTTCTGGAATTAAGGAAACATCAGCCGACGAGTCAAAGGAGGCTTAATATGAAAGAGGTTATGGCTATCATAAGAATTAATATGATAAATAAGACAAAAAGGGCTTTATCTGAGGCAGGGATTTCCTCTTTTACGGCAAGAGAATGTCTTGGTCGTGGTAAGGGGTTGGTTGATTTTAAAGCGTTAAAGGGTGCAGAACAAGGATATGAGGAGGCAATTCAACAACTTGGAAGTGGTCAAAGACTTATTCCTAAAAGGTTATTGACAATAGTTGTACCAAATAAACTTGTTAAAAAGGTAGTTGATACTATCATCACTATTAATAAAACAGGAAAATCTGGTGATGGTAAGATTTTTGTTCTTCCTATTTCTGAGTCAATTAGGATAAGAACAGGCGAATCGGGAGAAATGACTCTGGATGAAGAATAGAGTTTTTTGATTGTGAAGTAAGGAGGTTTTTATGTCGGTAGAAAAAATAGATATTGCTGAAGTTAAGAATGAACTTATTAAGGGCTATCCATCAAAGGTAGCCCGAAAAAGAGATAAGCAAATTGTAATAAATAAAGTTGAAGATGATAGTGTGGTTCCTGAAATTCAAGCGAATGTAAGAACTATTCCTGGTATCATCACTCAAAGAGGTTGTACCTATGCAGGTTGTAAGGGTGTAGTTTTAGGACCTACAAGAGATATTGTAAATATAACACATGGTCCTATTGGTTGTGGTTTTTATAGCTGGCTTACAAGAAGAAACCAAACAAGACCTGAAAATCCAAATGATGAAAACTTTATGATGTACTGTTTTTCGACAGATATGCAAGAGGAAGAAATAGTATTTGGTGGTGAAAAAAAATTAAAAAAGGCAGTCCAAGAGGCTTATGATTTGTTTCATCCAAAAGCTATAGGTATTTTCTCAACTTGTCCTGTTGGTTTAATAGGCGATGATGTGCATGCTGTTGCAAGAGAGATGAAAGAAAAACTTGGAATAAATGTGTTTGGTTTTAGCTGTGAAGGTTACAAAGGTGTAAGTCAATCAGCAGGTCACCACATAGCAAATAACCAACTTTTTAAACATGTAGTAGGACTTGATGATACCCCACCAAAGGGAAAATATAATGTCAACCTACTCGGTGAGTATAATATAGGTGGCGATGCTTTTGAACTTGAAAGAATATTTGAAAAATGTGGAATAAACCTTGTAGCAACATTTAGTGGTAACTCAAATTATGATAAGTTTGCAAATTCTCATACAGCGGATTTGAATGCTGTAATGTGCCACAGATCAATTAACTATGTTGCAGAAATGATGGAAAAAAAGTTTGGTATCCCATGGATAAAGGTTAATTTTATTGGGGCAGAAAGTAGTGCAAAGTCTTTAAGAAAAATAGCTCAATACTTCGGAGATAAAGAACTTATTGACAAGGTTGAAGAAGTAATAAAAGAAGAACTCGAAAAAGTAGATAAAGTTATGCAAGATGTTAAATCAAGATGTAGCGGAAAGACTGCAATGCTTTTTGTTGGTGGATCAAGAGCCCATCACTATCAAGACCTTTTTAGAGAAATTGGGATGAAAACACTTGCTGCTGGTTATGAGTTTGCTCATAGAGATGACTATGAAGGTAGAAGAATGTTACCTCATATAAGAGTTGATGCTGACAGCAGAAATATTGAAGAATTAGATGTTGTTGCAGACGAAAAAAGATTCAAACCAAGAAAAACAGATGAAGAACTTGCTAAACTTGCAAAGGAAGGCTTTGATTTTAAAGATTACTATGGAATGATGCCAGAAATGGAAAATGACACACTTGTAATTGATGATATAAGTGAACATGAGACACAAAAACTTTTGGAAATATACAAACCTGATATTTTCTGTGCTGGTATAAAGGAAAAATACGGAATTCAAAAAATGGGTATCCCTTGTAAGCAACTTCATAGTTATGACTACGGTGGACCTTATGCTGGATTTGCTGGGGCTATAAATTTCTATAATGATATTGATAGAATGGTAAATTCTAATGTATGGAAATATGTAAAAGCTCCATGGCAGGCAAGCCCTGAACTTATGGGAAAATTTGGTATAGAATAACAAGGAGGAGATTATGTTATTAAGACACACACCAAAGGAAATTAAAGAGAGAGAAGCACTTGTTGTAAATCCTGCTAAAACATGTCAACCTATTGGAGCAATGTATGCGGCATTGGGAATACATGGGTGTCTTCCGCACAGTCATGGTTCGCAGGGTTGTTGTTCTTATCATAGAAGTACTTTGACAAGGCACTACAAAGAACCAATTATGGCAGGCACAAGTTCTTTTACAGAAGGTGCATCAGTATTTGGAGGACAAGCAAATTTACTTGAGGCGATACACAATATATTTACTATTTACAACCCAGATGTAATCGCAGTTCACACAACTTGTCTTTCAGAGACGATAGGTGATGATATACATCAGATTGCAAATAAGGCAAGAGAAGAAGGTAAAATTCCTAAAGGTAAATTTGTAATACACGCAAGTACTCCAAGTTATGTAGGTTCTCATGTTACAGGTTTTGCAAACATGACTAAAGGAATGGTTGAGTATTTTGCAGAAAAAAATGGCACAAAACTAAATCAACTTAATATTATTCCGGGATTTGTTGAGCCTTCTGATATGCGTGAAATCAAAAGAATTGCAAACGCAATGGGTGTTAAGATAGTTATGTTTCCAGATACTTCTGGCGTTGTTGATACTCCTCAGACAGGAAAATTTAATATGTTTCCAAAAGGCGGAGTTACAATTAACGAATTAAAATCAACTGGTAATAGTTTTGCAACAATAGCATTAGGACAACTTGCCTCAGGACCTGCTGCAAAATTACTTGATTCTAAGTTTAAAATTCAATGCGAGATACATAGTCTACCAATTGGACTTACCGCAACGGATAGATTTATTGATAGCTTAAGAAAACTTGGTGGAGTTAGTGTTCCTGATTCTATATCTGATGAAAGAGGTAGACTTATTGATGCCATAGCTGATATGCACCAATATTTATATGGAAAAAAAGTTGCACTTGTAGGTGATCCAGACCAACTTGTATCGTTGACAGAATTTCTTGTAACACTTGATATGAAACCAGTTCATATAGTTACAGGAACACCAGGACAAAAGTTTGAGTCAAGGATAAAAGAAATTGTTAAGGACAAAGTTCCAAATGTTAATGTTAAAGCATCTGGCGATATGTTCCTTTTACATCAATGGATAAAAAATGAGAAGGTTGACCTCATAATGGGAAATACTTACTGTAAATACATTGCAAGAGATGAGGATATTCCTTATATCAGATTTGGGTTTCCAATAATGGATAGAATAGGACATAGCTATTTCCCAACAGTTGGATATATGGGTAGTTTACGTCTTGTTGAGAAAATCTTAGATGCCTTAATGGATAGAAAAGATAGAGACTCAAAAGAAGAAAGCTTTGAATTAGTAATGTAATAATAATTGGAGCAAGTGGTTACAACCACTTGTTTCCATTAAAATTAAGGGTTGAAGTAATCCATTACAAAAAGGTGGAAAATGAAATGATAAAAATACTTGAAGAGAGAAAAGAGCAGGTTTTTAACAAAGGTAAAGATTCGTTTGAAATATCCTGTGATAAAAAAAGTGCATCTGGTTCTGTGAGTCAAAGAGCCTGTGTATTTTGTGGCTCACGAGTTGTTTTATATCCAATTGCTGATGCACTACACATAGTACATGGTCCTGTTGGTTGTGCTGTCTATACTTGGGATATTCGTGGGGCTCTCTCCTCAGGTCCAGAACTCCATAGATTAAGTTTTTCAACTGACCTTACAGAAATTGACATAATTCATGGAGCAGAAAAAAAACTCTACGAATCTCTTATTGGCTTAATTGATTATTACAAGCCAAATGCCTGCTTTGTGTATTCCACCTGTATCATAGGGGTTATAGGTGATGATGTAGAAGCTGTTTGTAAAAAAGTTTCAAACGAAAAATTTATACCTGTAATACCAGTTCATTCTGAAGGATTTAAAGGAACAAAAAAAGATGGGTACAAGGCTGCTTGTGAGGCTTTGTTTAAACTGATAGGAACTGGAAGTGCTAATGATGTTGGAAAGTTTAGTATAAACATACTTGGAGATTTTAATATAGCAGGTGAAATATGGGTCATCAAGGAATACTACAAAAGAATGGGTATCGAAGTAGTATCAGCAATGACAGGAGATGGACGAGTTAATGAAATAAAAAAAGCACATGGAGCAAAGTTAAATGTCGTTCAATGTTCTGGTTCTATGACAACACTTGCAAAAATGATGAAAGAAAAATATGGAATTCCTTTTATTAGGGTTTCTTATTTTGGAATAGATGATATGGCAAACGCCTTATATGACGTAGCAAAATTTTTTGGTGATGCTAATATTTTAGAAAATACCAAAAAACTTGTAAAAGAAGAAATTTTAAAAATAATGCCAGAAATTAATTTTTATAAAGAAAAATTGCAAGGCAAAAAAGCTGCAATTTATGTTGGCGGTGCTTTTAAGGCAATATCTTTAATTAAAGCGTTGCGATTACTTGGAATGGAAACAGTAGTTGTTGGCACCCAAACAGGAAATAAAGATGATTACAATGACATAAAAGATATTGCTCTTGAAGGAACAATAATTGTAGATGACACAAATCCTTTAGAGCTTTCAAAATTCATCAAAGAAAAAGATGTTTCACTTTTAATTGGTGGAGTTAAAGAAAGACCCATTGCTTACAAACTTGGAATTGGTTTTTGTGATCATAACCATGAAAGAAAAGAAGCTTTGGCTGGATTTATTGGAATGCTAAATTTTGCAAAAGAAGTTTATGGAACAGTATTAAGCCCTGTGTGGGAGTTTATTCCTAGAAAATAAAAGAAAAGGAGAGATTAAATGAATAATGACAACAAAACAAAAGAAAAAGAGATTAAAGCAACTATAAACGCTTGTAAATTGTGCTCTCCTTTGGGTGCATCTATTGTATTTAGGGGTGTAAAGAATGCTATGCCACTGATTCATGGAGGTCAGGGTTGTTCTACATATATTAGAAGATATATTATAAGCCATTTCAAAGAACCTATGGACATAGCATCATCGAGTTTTACTGAAGAGGCAACTGTTTTTGGGGGAGAAAGCAATCTAATTACAGGAATAGAGAATGTTATCAAACAATATAACCCAGAACTTATAGGTATTGCAACTTCTTGCCTTTCCGAAACAATCGGCGAAGATATATCTTTATATGTGAATAAATATCTTAGAAATAATATAGGAAAAGATAACCCTAAAATAGTTCATGTTGCAACACCAAGTTACAGTGGTACACATATTGATGGGTTTCATAAATCAGTTAAGGCAATTATAGAAACTCTTGTAAAAGAAAAAATTAATACAAAAAGTAAAAAAATTAATATTCTTCCGGGATTTCTTTCTCCTGCTGATTTGAGATATATAAAAGAGGTATTAGAAGATTTTGATTTGAGCTTTACTATGTTACCTGATTATTCAGAGACACTCGATGCTCCAATTTGGGATGAATATAAAAAAATTCCAGAAGGTGGAACAAGTATAGATCAAATTGAAACAATGAATAACTCAGTTGCTACAATAGAATTTGGCAAAACAATTTCAAATGAGTTTTCAGGAGCATTTTTTCTTGAAGAAAAATTTGGTATAAAAAGATTTAATCTTGGTTTTCCAATTGGCATAAAAGAAACTGATCAGTTTTTTAATATTCTTGAAAAACTAAGTGGGCTTTCAACCCCCAATAAGCATAAACTTGTAAGAGGAAGATTAATCGACTCGTATGTTGATGGACACAAGTATCTTTTTGGCAAAAAAGCAGTAGTCTACGGAGAAGAGGATTTGGTCATAGGAATAACAAACTTCCTCTTTGAAATTGGGATTATTCCAATTATTGTAGCGTCTGGCGGGAATAGTGGAAAACTTAAAGATTTTATACAAAATAATGGTGCTTATATTTCTAACAATGAAATAAATATCTTAAATGGTGTCGATTTTTCTGAAATTGAAGAAATTGCTTTTAATTTAAAGCCAGATTTGATTATTGGGAATAGTAAAGGATATAAAATCGCAAGAAAATTAAATATTCCGCATATTAGAGTTGGATTTCCAATTCATGATAGGATTGGAGGACAAAGGATTTTACATGTTGGCTATAATGGTACACAAAATCTTTTTGACTCAATAACAAATGCGTTGATTGAATATAAACAGGAAAATTCTCCTGTTGGTTATAGTTACATATAACACAGATTGGTACGGATTAGGAAGAGATTACACGGATTATGTTATAATTAGTGTTATATTACAATAATTGGATTTAATTAGTAGAAATATATAAAAAAAGACGGATTTAATAATAAAAGACATAATCAATGTCAATATGAGAGATTCTGTCTAAATACGTGTTGTAGGAGGAAAATAATATGAATTTAGAAAATCATCCATGTTTTAATGATAAATTAAGACATCAATTTGGTAGAATACATCTACCTGTGGCACCAAAGTGCAATATTCAATGCAACTATTGTGATAGAAAGTATGATTGTATGAATGAGTCAAGACCTGGCGTGACAAGTGTTGTTTTAACTCCAAAACAATCTATCGTTTATTTAGAAAAAATTTTGGAAAAGAATTCAAATATTTCTGTTGTTGGTATTGCAGGACCAGGAGATCCATTTGCAAATCCAGAGGAGACTATGGAGACTCTAAGGCTCGTGCGACAAAAATATCCAAATATGCTTCTTTGTCTTGCAACAAATGGGCTTAACCTTCTACCTTATATAGATGAACTTGCAGAACTCAAAATAAGTCATGTTACCATAACTATTAATGCTATCTTTCCTGAGATTGCATCAAAGATTTATGCTTGGGTTAGAGATGCAAAGAAAGTTTATAGAGGTTTGGATGCAGCTAAACTAATTATAGAAAGACAACTCGAAGGCATAAAAAGATTAAAAGAGAAAAATATAGTTGTCAAAATAAATACTATAATTATTCCAACAATAAATGAGGATCATATAATAGATGTTGTTAAAGAAGTTAGCTTACTTGGTGCAGATATTATAAATTGTATCCCAATTCATCCAAATAAGGATACTGTTTTTGAGAATATCCCTGAGCCAGACAAAGTATCTATTCATAAAATTAGAAAAGAAGCAGAAAAATATATTCCACAAATGCACCACTGCACAAGATGTAGAGCTGATGCTGTGGGGCTTATAGAAGAACAAATGTCAGAAAAAAATTTTGATATATTAAAGGAAAGTTCTATGTTATCTCTAAATCCAGAAGATAAAAAACCATATATTGCTGTTACAAGCATGGAAGGTGTTTTAGTTAATCAACATCTTGGCGAGGCAAAAGAAGTCTTAATTTATAGTTATGAGAATAAAAAACCTAATTTAATTGAAAAACGATCTACGCCAGATTCTGGAAGCGGAAATAAAAGATGGATTGATTTTGCAGAAATTATAAAAGATTGTAGTGCCGTTATAGTCAATGGAGCTGGGGACAATCCTAAAAATATTTTTTATGAACAAGGCATAAAGGTTGTAGTAACTGAAGGAATGATTGATGATATTCTTGAAAATTATTTTAATGGCAAACCTTTAAAATCTTATAAAAAACGAGAGGGGTGCTCAAAAGGTATAGAATGTTCTGGCAATGGAACAGGATGTGGTTAAAAATAATTAAATAAAATAATTAGGAGGAAAAAAATGAATAAACCAAAACATCACATTTTAGTTTGTGCAAGTTTTAGGGTCGCAGGAGAACCAAAAGGAATTTGTAACAAAAAAGGAGCGGTTGGACTCCTTCAATACCTCGAAACAGAAATTAACGACAGAGGGATTGATGATGTTATTGTGTCAAGTACTGGTTGTCTAAAACTTTGTGATAATGGCCCTGTATTAGTTGTATATCCTCAGGGCGACTGGTACGGCAAAGTTAATGAAGAAGCAATTGATGAAATCTTAGATGCAATCGAATCAGGAAAGAAAGCAGAAAAATATTTAGTAAGTTAAAATTAGGGGGAAAATATGAACTCAAATAGAAATGTATGGATTATTGACTCGACATTAAGAGATGGGGAGCAATCTGCAAAAGTTGTATTTTCCCCCGAAGAAAAAATTGCTATTTCAAAACTACTTTCTGATACTGGTATTCACGAAATTGAGGTTGGGACACCTGCTATTGGTGATTTTGAGGTAGAAAATATAAAACAGATAACAAAACTCAACCTTGACTCCCGTATAACAGCGTGGTGTAGACCAAAAAAGAAAGATATAGATTTATCTTTGGAGTCAAAAGTTGATATTGTCCATATATCTTTTCCAACTTCAAAACTATATTTAGCATCTTTAAATTTAAAAGAAGAAGAGGTTCTGGAAAATCTCGAAATTTTAATTACTTATGCAAAAAAATATTTTGAATTTATATCTGTTGGTGCTCAAGATGCAAGTAGAACTAATATTAACTTTTTGATAAAATTTATTAACGCTGCAAATTCTTTTGGCGCAAATCGAATTAGACTTGCAGATACAATTGGAATATTGAATCCATCAAAAACATTTGAGATTGTTTCAACTGTAAAGCCTCTTTTTAAGAATTTGTTCATTGATTTTCATGGTCATAATGATTTGGGAATGGCAACTGCAAATGCTTTATCAGCAATTGAAGCTGGGGCTGATTCTGTTAGTGTAACTGTAAATGGTATCGGAGAACGGGCTGGAAATGCTTCACTTGAAGAACTTGTTATGGGGTTAAAATATTCTTTGGGATTGGATTGTGAAATTAAGACTCAAAATTTTATGAAATTATCAAAAATGGTTTCAGAATATTCAAAAATTCCATTAGCAGAAAACAAACCTATTGTTGGAGAAAAAATTTTCAAACATGAAGCAGGAATTCATTGTAATGGAATGATTTTTGATAGAAATACTTATGAATTATTTCATCCTGAGGATGTAGGGGCTAAAACTGAAGAATTTGTTATTGGAAAACATTCTGGGAAAGCCTCAATTTCTCATATCCTTAAAAAAAATGGCATAATCCTAAAGGAAAATGAATCGAAATTCTTACTCGAAAAAGTAAAAGAATTATCATTAAATAAAAAAAGCGAAGTTTCAGTTGAAGAGTTAATTATTCTCTACAATAAGTTTATTTTACAAAAATAATACTAAGAAATATTTAACAAAGAGGTATAATATGAAAAAAATAATTATTTTTCTTTTTTTGCTTGTTTTAATGAATATTTTTGGTGAAGAAAAAAAAATCGTTATAGCAGCAGCGTCAAATTTAACTTATGTATTGAAAGAATTAAAATCAGATTTTGAAAAATCAAATTCTAACATTGAACTTGAAATTATATTTGGGGCAAGCGGAAAATTTGCTACACAAATAAAAGAAGGTGCACCTTTTGATATTTTTATGTCTGCAGATATGTTTTTTCCATCTTCACTCGAAAAAGATGGATTATCAGAAGACAAAGCAAAAATTTATGCAAGTGGAAAACTCGTTATCTTTACGACTAAAAATATAGATATAAAAGATGGATTAAAAATTTTAAAAGAAAAAAATATCAAATCAATTTCGATCTGCAATCCAGAAACAGCCCCTTATGGAAAAGCAACAGTCGAGGCTTTAAAAAACTATGGAATATTCTACGAAATTGAAAAAAAAATAGTAAAAACTGAAACTGTCTCTCAAGTTATCCAACAAGTTATAACATCCTCTGATATTGGTTTTACAGCCATGTCGCTTTTGTTTTCACAAGATATGGCAAAATACAAAAAAGATGTAAATTGGATAGAAATTGATCCAAATCTATATAAAAAGGTAGAACAAGGAATTATTATTCTAAAAAACGGAAAAAATAAAAAAATATCAAAACTATTCTATGAATATATTTTTTCTAAAATGGCAAAAGAAATTTTTAATAAATATGGATATGAGTAAATGAATCAAGAAGTTGGGGTGTAATATGAATTCTTTAAAAGGAAAAGTTGATAAAATACAGAAGCATGATTATATCAATCAAATAAGGGTGGATGCCAATGGTATTTATTTTAATATCATTACGCTTCAACTTCCTGAAGGTACTAATGAAGGTAGCGAGGTTACTCTAATTTTTAAAGAGGCAGAAATTATAATTACAAAAGATTTTGGTTGTTTTATAGGAGTAGAAAATATTATTCCTTCAAAAGTAACTAATTTAAAAATTGGCGAAGTTTTTTGTGAAGTAACGCTACATTCTCAATGTGGAGATATTAAAGCCATTATCACAACTAATTCTTTTAGAAAAATCAAAATCTACATAGGTGAAAGAGTTTACGCATTGATTAAAGCAAATGAAATCGGACTTGGAGGTGTAGAATGAGCATAGATTTTGTACCATTTTTTGTATCTCTAAAACTTTCACTTTTTACTACAATAATACTACTTCTCATTTGTTTCCCTTTGGCTTTATTATTTGCTTTTAGGAAATTTAGATTTAAATCCATTATAGAATCATTAATTTCTCTCCCACTGATACTGCCACCGACAATCATAGGATTTTACCTTCTTCTTTTTTTGTCACCACGAGGGTTTATTGGCTCTTTTCTTGAGAATATTTTTAACATAAGGCTTGTTTTTAGTTTTGCAGGTATTGTAATAGCCTCATGTATTTACTCATTTCCATTTATGTTACAACCTTTAAAAAACGGACTTGAGGGAGTAGATAAAAACATAATTGAGGCATCTTATACTCTTGGCAAAGGAAGGATTACAACATTTTTCAAAGCGATTCTACCAAATATGATTAAAGATATTTATTCTGGAATAGTTATGACATTTGCTCATACTATGGGAGAATTTGGCGTAATTCTTATGATAGGTGGAAATATACCAGGTCAAACGAGAGTTGCATCAATTGCAATTTATGATAAGGTAGAACAACTTGACTACAAATTTGCAAATATCTATTCATTGATTTTAATATTTATGAGCATTTTTATTTTAATATCTTTAAATATTCTCAAATCAAAAAAGTTTGGAGGAAAATCAAGTGATAGAAATTAATTTAAACAAAAAAATGCAGACTTCAAAAGGAATTTTAGACCTTTCTCTTGATTTTACAATAGAAAAAGGAGATTTTATAACAATTTTTGGTAAATCAGGAAGCGGTAAAACAACACTTTTAAAAATGCTATCAGGGCTAACAAAACCAGATGAAGGAAAAATTATTGTAAATGGAATTACTTTATATGATTCTCAAAAAAAAATAAATATAAAGACTCAAAATAGGAAAATAGGATATGTTTTTCAAGATTTTGCCCTATTTCCAAACATGACAGTAAAAGAAAATCTTTTATATGCAAAAAATGACAAAATTCTAATCAATCAACTGTTAGAAATAATGGAACTCAATCTTTTAAAAGATTGTTTTCCAAACAATCTATCTGGCGGTCAAAAACAACGAGTTGCTCTTGCAAGAACTCTTGCATTAAAACCAGATATTCTACTTCTTGATGAGCCATTTTCCTCACTTGATATAGAAATGCGACATAAACTCCAAGATGAAATTTTAAGAGTTCATAAACTTTTTAATGTAACAATACTTCTTGTTTCTCACGATATTTCTGAGGTTTATAGGTTATCAAAAAGAGTAATTGTTATTGAGAATGGAAG
>MIAN01000268.1:36856-80513 GCA_001829125.1 Spirochaetes bacterium GWB1_27_13
TTCTCAAATCAATATACGAGTCATAAATTTTCTGCTGTTGGAGAACTTATAGAATTGAAAAAAATTGATATAATATTTATAGGTATAATAAATTTGGGCAATACTATTTGTGAGATAATGCTAACAGAAGATGATGTAAAAGAAATTAAAATTGGAGACAAAGTTTTAGTAGCATCAAAATCCTTTAACCCAATTGTAAAAAAAATCCCAATTATTTAATTTCGCCATAATATTTTTTAGAAAAAAAAATATCTTTTGATTTGTTTTTTTTAAAGAAATATTAGTAAGTTAGTTCTCTTTGGCTTTTTATAACCTCATTTAAATTATCTTGTATATCAAGTTGTCTTTGAACATTCTTTAAACTTTTTTTTGCTGGTGAGAAATTTGGTTCTTTTTCTATGATTTTTTCGAGAATTTCTTTGGCTTCTTGGTAATTTCCGCTATTCATTAAGTGTAGTGCAACAGAATACATTTTTTTGATTATAAGCTCGTTTTTACCCCTACCCAGGTCTCCTAATTTAAGAGATGCAGAAATGCTAAATCTTGCAAGATCAACAAAATCTGGGTTATAGATAGCACTTATTGTAAAATCATCAAAATTTAAATTAAAACCCAATGAAAAAGATGGATTTGATTTTACAACAAAACCAAGTATTAATGAAGAATATTTTGTAAAATACCATTCCATTCCACTACTAACACTCCAATTCTTGTAAGTTAGTTCTGAATAATTTATAAGATAGTCAAGATCAACACTCATTAATAATTGTTCTATTGGTTTATATGCCAAACCAACACTTATTTTTGTAGGAGGAGGTTCACCATCAGTAAAAGGTCCTATATTTTTTAAAGCAAGTCCAATAGAAAAATTCTTTTCATTCTTTTTATAGGCTTTTAAAAAATTGAATTTTGTTAAAATGCCAATATCAAATGCAACATTGACCCTCGATTGATTTAAAGCAATGCTATCTGGAACTCCATAAATATACAATTTAATATTTCCACCAACTGACAAACCAAAAAAATCATAGCTTTTTAAAAAATTATAAGAGCCATTTAATGTTATAACAGTATAATTAATTATGCCACTGCCCACATCTATACCAAATTTGTCGTAATGAGTAAAAGGAATATAAAGCATTCTTGTACCAATACCAAGACCAAGATTATTAAATCTCATCGTATATGCGATTGTATTATAATTAACATCACCCATTAATTTGTTATGAGAAAAAAATAATTCTGTAAAATTTAGAGAGGCTGTCCCTGCTGGGTTTGACTCAAGGGTACTAATATCATCTGCAACTGCGGTAAATGCTCCAGAAAAACCTACTTGTCTACCACCATATCCAGTATTTAGGAATGGAAAGAATGTAGTACCATAATCTCCTCCAATTTTTAAGAAAAAATTTTCAACATTAAGATATGTCTGCAAAAAATTATTCTCAAAATCAGTTTCTGCAAAAACAAAAAGATTAGTTATTAAAAATATGTTTATAAATAAAATTTTTAGCTTTTTCATACTTGTACCCATTACATTATAATATACTCTCATTTTCTAAATTTTTCAAGAGTTTTTGTATAAATTATCGGCTTAATTTGTTATTAAAAAGAATGTTATAACACGGATTAATCAGATTTTCACGGATTGACACAGATTAAATCGTGTAATTACATACAATAACTGTACTTAACTTTTATAATGACAATTGTTCAAATTGTCATTATATACCTAAAATTAATGAAATTGTCCCAATTTCATTAATTTTAGGTATATAATTTTTGACAAATTAAAAACTTTTTGGCATAAATTAAAAAAACTCAAATGGTATAAAAATTGTTAACTTAACAAAAATCTAAATATTTTTTCAATAACATTCAAATTTAAAAATTAAATATTTTTTGTTGAAAAACTTTTTTTATTTTGTTAGTATATAACACGGATTAGTTAGATTATCGCAGATTAACACAGATTAGATTTGTAAATAAATAAGCAAATAGTATAAAAAAGCATAATCCGTGTAATCCACTACCTTGATGGGTAGAAAATCTGTGTTAAATCCGTGTTATAATATTTTTGGAGAAAAATTTATGAAAAAAGCTTTGATTACAGGTATAACAGGTCAAGACGGCTCTTATTTAGCAGAAATTCTTTTAAATAAAGGATATGAAGTTCATGGAATGATCCGTCGTTCAAGTCTTATAAATACTCATAGAATAGATCATTTGTATAAAGACCCACACACTAAAAATGTTAATTTTTTATTACATTATGGAGATTTGACAGATTCTACAAATATAATTAGGTTAATACAACAGATTCAGCCAGATGAGATATACAATCTTGCTGCTATGAGTCATGTAAAAGTTTCTTTTGACACACCAGAATATACAGGAAACGCCGACGGTCTTGGCACTCTAAGATTTTTGGAAGCAATTAGACTTTTGGGAATGGAAACAAAAACTAAATTTTATCAAGCATCTACCAGTGAACTTTATGGTAAGGTTGTAGAAACTCCACAAAAAGAAACAACTCCATTCTACCCTCGTTCTCCTTATGGTGTTGCAAAAATTTATGGTTATTGGATTACTGTAAATTATAGAGAGGCTTACAATATTTTTGCAAGTAACGGGATTTTATTTAACCATGAGTCTCCAAGAAGAGGTGAAACTTTTGTTACTCGAAAAATCACGATGGCAGTAGCGTCTATAAAAGCTGGAATACAAGATAAACTATATCTTGGCAATATTGATTCAAAAAGAGACTGGGGATATGCTAAGGATTATGTTGAAGGAATGTGGATGATTTTACAACACGATAAAGCAGATGATTTTGTTTTATCAACTGGCGAAACACATTCTGTTAGAGAATTTATTGAACTTTCTTTTTCTGAACTTGGCATTGGTATAGAATGGCGAGGTACTGGGATAGATGAAAAAGGCTACTGCAAAAAAACTGGTAAATGCCTTGTTGAAATAGATCCAAAATATTTTAGACCAACAGAAGTTGATTTATTACTTGGGGATTCGACAAAAGCAAGAACAACTCTTGGCTGGAAACCAAAAACAAGCTTTAGAGAATTAGTTTCTATGATGGTTAAAGAAGACTATGATTTAGTTCAAAAGAAAAAGACTATTACTTTTTAAGAAAAAATAAACACATTTAGTAAGATTACATAGATTAATTTGTTTTATTCTATGTAATCTTTTTTATTTGTGGAGATTTCTTGAAAATTTTTGCAATAAAACGCAACTTCCCCTAAAATTTCTAAGAAAACAATATTTATCTTGTTTATATAAAAAGAGTTATAGAATTTGATTCTTAAAATGTATCATAACTACAAATATGGGTTTAGTTTAATTTCAAGATTTTCTAAGATGTTTTCTTGATCTTTTGGTAATTCTTGAGGGATTGTTTTTATCTGTATTTGTCTTTAAGCAATAACATCCTGCAAGTTTAAAATACTCATCAATTAGGGCTTGATTTTTCTCTATAACTTTGTTGAATGAGGTAAGAGTGGCAAATTTCCCATTAATTTCTTTAACTAGTTTTATGTAACACCTTATGACTATTATCGTGGTAATCCTAATCTAATATTTGAAGAAAGAAGACTAAAAATAGATAAATCTAAAGAAAATAGAAAAAAAATAAATATTAGACTTAAACACTCTCTATTTTAACTTAATTAAAATTGCATATTTTAGAAAAGCATTATAGTTTTTTAATTCTTTGGCAAACTAATAACTATGAATCAAATCAACAAATTTCTTTTTATCCTCAGGGGAAACATCAAAAAATCCAGAGCCTGCAACAATAACATCAGTACCAATTTTTAGTACTTTTTCTACATTAGCAAGTTGGATACCACCATCAATTTGAATTAAGTATTTGTAATTATTTTTTTGTCTTAAATTATTTAACTCTTCTATTTTTTTGAAAGTGTATTCAATACATTTTTGTCCCGAAAATCCAGGATTTACACTCATAATTAAAATTAAATCAACAAGTGGTAAATAATGCTCTAATACACTAACTGGAGTTGTTGGATTTATTGTAATACCTGCAAGTTTATTATTTTCTTTAATTTGAGCAATAAGTCTATCCCCATGAATAGCTGCTTCGTAATGAAAATTTATCAAATCAGCATTTGCTTTTACAAAAGGTATAATATGGTCTGCTGGATTTGTAACCATTAGATGAACATCACAAAAACAATTGTTTTGTTTTTTTATATCAGCAACAATTTTACTACCAAAACTAAGTTGTGGTACAAAATGCCCATCCATTACATCAATATGCATCCAATCAGCACCAGAATTTAATGCAGATTCAATATTTTCACCAAGTTTATAAAAATTAGCTGAAAGTATAGAAGGTGATAATTTTGCCATTTATTTCCTACCTGTTTTTTTAATTTTTTTTACATTCTTATAACACAGATTAATCAGATTGTCGCGGATTGACACAGATTAAATCGTGTAAATATATACAATAACTATATTTAACTTTTTGAATTTGTGGCAAATCAAAACTTTTGGTATAGTTAAAAACAATTACTTTTTTTCAAGTTTTTCTTCTATAAAGAATCTAGTAATTGTATCGCCTATAAGTATTTTATCTGTATAAAAAATTTGGGTTTTCTTTTTTAACTCTTTGCCATTTAAATAGGTAGAATTTCTTGAACCTAAATCCTCAATAAAAAACTGCTCATTATCATCGATTGTAATCTGGCAATGTTCTTTACTAATTAGTGGGTCTTTTATTACAAAATCGCATTCATCAGACCTTCCAATTATAATTTTTTGTTTATCAATTATAAACGTTTTTCCCAAAAAATTTGGAGATAATACAACTAAAATGCCTTTATTTGATAAAATAGAATTTTTTGTAATTTTATTATTATAATATAATTCAGTATTTAAATCTTTACTCATTTTTCCATAATAAAAAAAACAAATTGATTTGTCAAATTTATTTATTAAAAAATTTATTTTAAGTTTATTTTTAAGTTTGGAAATATAAGCGTTTCGATAATATCTCTATTTTATTGTGCAATAATAATAAAATCTGACTCTAATATCTATAACATAGATTAATCAGATTGTCGCAAATTAAAATCACATAATTACTTGATATTAAAGTAATTTAATTTTATATTTTTTAATTATTTAAGTTAATTATTAATAAAAAATAAATTGATTTTTTAATAAAAAATGGTAAGATTATAACACTGATTTACACAGATTAGGAAAGATTGACACAGATTACGCTGGTTGTTATTAAACAAGCAAAAAAATTAGAAAAAAATATTAATTTAATAAAAACTAATAAAATCTGAGTTAATCCGTGCAAATCCGTGTTATATGGAGGGAAAATATTATGAAAAAATATAGAAGTAGAACAGTTACAGAAGGGCGAACTCGTGCTGGTGCAAGGTCTTTATGGCGTGCAAATGGTATGAAAGAAGAAGATTTTGATAAACCAATTATAGCAATAGTAAATTCTTTTACTCAATTTGTACCAGGTCATGTTCATTTGAGAGAAATAGGTAAAATGGTCAAAGAAATGATTGATGCAAATGGTGGTTTTGGTGCTGAGTTTGAAACAATAGCGATAGATGATGGGATAGCAATGGGACATGATGGAATGCTTTATTCTTTACCATCAAGGGATTTAATTGCTGATAGTGTAGAATATATGGTTAATGCTCATTGTGCAGATGCAATGATTTGTATCCCAAACTGTGATAAGATAGTACCAGGTATGCTTATGGCTTCGATGAGACTTAATATTCCAACTATATTTGTGTCTGGTGGACCTATGGAGGCAGGAGTTTACAAAGGTCAAAAATATGACTTAATCGACGCTATGGTTAAAGGTGGGGATGCAAACTATCCAGAAAGTGAACTTAATGAACTCGAAAAATTGGCGTGTCCAACTTGCGGAAGCTGCTCTGGCATGTTTACTGCAAACTCAATGAACTGTCTAACAGAAGCATTAGGAATGGGTTTACCGGGAAATGGAACATTACTTGCCACACATAGTTTAAGAAAAAAACTTTTTGAAGATGCAAGCAAAAGAATAGTACAAATGGCAAAAGAATATTATGTTGATGGAAATGATAAAGTTTTACCTCGTTCAATTGCAACAAAAAAGACTTTTGAGAATGCTATGACTTTGGACATTGCAATGGGTGGTTCTACAAATACAGTATTACACTTACTTGCTGTTGCTGGTGAAGCAGAAGTTGATTTTACAATGCAAGATATTGATTCTCTTTCAAGAAAAGTTCCTCATATCTGTAAAGTTGCCCCTTCTTCTCATTATCACATTGAGGATGTAAGTAGAGCAGGTGGAATTTTTTCTATAATTGGCGAACTTGATAAAAAAGGTTTAATTTATAGGGATTGTATGACAATTCAAGGAAAAACTGTTTATGATGTTATTAAAGAAAATGATATAAACGGTGGTTATAAAGAACTTACTGAAGATGCTAAAAAAAGAGCATTATCAGCTCCTTGTGGGGTAAGAAATCTCGTGGCATTCTCCCAATCAAATATGCACAAAGATACTGATTTGGATAGAATTAATGGTTGTATTAGAGATTTTGAGCATGCTTATAATAAAGATGGTGGACTTGCTGTATTATTTGGAAATATCGCAGAAAATGGATGTATTGTAAAAACGGCTGGTGTTGATCCTTCTATATATAAATTTAGCGGAAAAGCAAAAGTTTTTGACTCACAAGAACAGGCAAGCGATGCTATTCTTGCAGACAAGATAACTAAAGGCGATATAGTAATAATTCGATATGAAGGACCTCAAGGCGGACCTGGTATGCAAGAAATGCTTTATCCAACAACTTATCTAAAATCTAAAAAACTCGATAAAGATTGTGCTTTATTGACAGATGGTAGATTTAGTGGTGGAACTGCTGGACTTTCTATCGGGCATGTGTCTCCGGAGGCTGGCAGTGGTGGATTAATTGCTTTGGTAGAAGATGGCGATGTGATCCAAATAAATATCCCAGAAAGAAAAATAAATTTAGATGTAAATAAAGAAGAACTCGAAAAAAGAAAAGAAAAAATATTAAAAGAAGGTGGATATAAACCAAAAAGAGTTAGAAAAATATCAACTGCCCTAAAACTCTATGGAATGTTTGCAACAAGTGCAGACAAAGGGGCAATTAGAGATATTAGTAAGATTAAGTAAAAACTGTCTTGGGAAAAAATTATCCGCTCCCTCAGTTTTTAAAAATGGGATTTATAACACGAAGTTTCACGAAGATTTAATTTACAAAAAAGATTTTTTTGTATTTATTCGTGAACTTCGTAGTAATATTTTCCCAATTAATAAAATTTTAACAAACTCAACTTATTTGATTATAATTATAAATTTTTTATGTTAAATCAATTCATTTTTTATCAAAAAAAATAGATTTATATTTAATATTTATATTTTTTTTATTATTTTATTGATTTTTATGATATTATCAATTATAATTTTGCTATTATTATATCATAAAAGAGTAAATATACGAATACAATTAGGTGATATTGTCATTGTTGATGATTATATTACAATTTAATTTTAATAACTTTTAAAAATCAATAATAAACTCTGGTTATAATGTAAGAAGTACTACATTAACGATTATAAAAATTTACCACCAGCATTAATTCTACTCAATGTACAAATGCCAGATATTGATGATTTTGAAGTTTGCAAGATTCTAAAGAGTAAAGAAAAAACAAAAAAAATTGATATTTTGATAACTGACCAAAAAATGTCTGGAACTGAATTTTGTTATAAAACAATTCCTCTGTATCTGAATATTTTAAAATTATAATAATAGGATTAATTGACAATCCTGAAATAAATGTTTAAAAGCAAGGAATAATAAAAAAAGTTTTTTTTACCTATACATATCGATACATTGGTAATTTATATAAATCAGTTGATAAATGAGAATAAAATTTATAATAAAAAATATAACTTAGATTTATGATGGTATTATACTCTAAAAATTATGATAAATTCAATTAATTTGATTATAAATTGTAAAAGGGTTTAATTTAACAATTGGTTTGATTGTTGACGTTAAGTTAGTTAATAATATTAAATATTTTTTAAAATTTAATCTCATAATCTTGTAAAAATATTGCATATTATAAAAAATAATGTTAAAATGATTATAATATTTCTAATATTGTGGATATTTTGGTATGGAAATTTATGAGGGTATAGCCGCATCACCTGGCATTGCCATTGGTGAAGCTTTTATTTATAATCAGGAGCTTCTAATTCCTAAATACTCAATTTCAGAAATGCAGGTTGAGCTTGAAATAGACAGATTCTATGTCGCTTTAAGAAAGACAAAAGAAGAATATGAAAAGCTCAGAAATAAAATTGTTGCTGAAATGAGTGAGGACGAGGGTAAATTCCTTGATACTCATATATTAATGACAGAAGATCAATCTTTAATACAAGAAGTAGTAGAAAGATTAAGAGAAGAAAAAAAGAATGTAGAATGGATTATCTATCAGGTAGTAGATTCTCTTTTTAAAAAATTTAGACAAATGGAAGATGAATACTTTAGAGATAGAGCAGTTGACGTTTTAGATATTGGCAGAAAATTGATTCAGAAACTACTATCACAAAAAAATTCATCTTTATCAGATATATCAAAAGATGTTATAGTAATAAGTAGTGATTTAACTGTAAGCGATACTGCAAGTATGAACAAAAAACATGTTTTTGGATTCGTAACAGAACTTGGCGGAAGAACTTCTCATGTCGCTATACTAGCAAGAGCTCTTGGAATACCAGCAGTACTTGGCATAAAAGATATTTCTCATAAAATTAATACTGGTGATATGGTCATAATAGATGGTCTTCGTGGTAGAATTATAGTAAACCCTAACGAAGAAACAACAATGGATTATGGTCATGAAAAAACTAATTATGAAAAATTAGAAAATTCTTATCTTGCACTAAAAGATTTACCGTCCGAAACTCTTGATGGTAAAAAAATAATTTTAAAAGCAAATATGGAAATCCCTGAACAAGAAATAGATTCTGTTATATTCCATGGTGCAGAAGGAATTGGTTTATATAGATCAGAATTCCTATATTTATCTAAAAAAAGAAAAGTTTTACCTACTGAAGAGCAACAATTTAATGCTTATAAATTTGTTCTTGAAAAATTTCCTAATCATAATGTAACAATTAGAACTTTAGACCTTGGTGGCGATAAAGTTTTAGAAGGTGTAACGGAAAGAGAATCAAACCCATATCTTGGTTGGAGGGCAATTAGGTTTTGTCTTTCAAGACCTGATATATTTAAAATTCAACTTAGAGCATTGTATAGAGCATCTATTTTTGGTAATCTGCAAATTATGTTTCCTATGATTACTGGAGCAGAAGAAGTAGATCAAATAAATCAAATAATAGATCAGGTAAAAAAAGATTTACGAAAAGAAAATATTAATTTTAAAGAAGATGTCCCTGTTGGATTGATGATTGAGACGCCAGGAGCAGTTTTGATTACAGATTTACTTGCGAAAAAATCAGACTTTTTTAGTATAGGTACAAATGATTTAATCCAATATACTCTTGCTTGTGATAGAGGCAATGAAAAAGTTGCTTATTTATATGAACCATTGCATCCTGCTGTGCTTAAATTATTAAAAATGACTATCGACAATGCTCATAAAGAAAATTTAAAAGTTAGTTTGTGTGGTGAAATGAGTTCTGATATTGAATCAGTTATTGCTTTAGTTGGTCTTGGCATTGATGAACTTTCTATGGGACCTATTAGCATTCTCGAAGTAAAAGAAATAATTAGAAGTTTAAAATATGAAGAAACGAAAAAACTTTCTGAAGAATTATTAAAGATGAAAGACTATTTTGAAATAAAAAAACGAATTCAAAACTGGATGAAAACAAACTTAAAAAATCATATTTTCATCAAATCATCAAACTTTAAAAAGAAATAAAATTTAACTAAGAAAGACAAAAAATATGAATAAAATTCCTTTAGTTGCGATACTAGGTAGACCGAATGTTGGTAAGTCTACCCTATTTAATCGCTTGATTAAAAAAAGAAAAGCTATAATTGATCCTACACCTGGTGTTACTCGCGATATTATTTTTGGAGAATTAATTTATAATGATAATAAGACTATAAAATTTCTTGATACTGGCGGACTTACTGATGAAGGAGATGAGCTAAATATTTTAGTTCAAAAAAAATCAAGAGAAGCATTAAAAGATGCTGATTTAGTTATATTCTTAGTGGAATCAAATAAAAGTCTTCCAATAGAGATAGAATACATTGAAATACTAAGAAAATTAAATAAAAAGTCTATAATAGTTGTAAATAAATGTGATATTCCAGAAAAAGATATTAATATAAATGAATATTATCAATATGGGCTTGGGGAACCTCTTGCAATTTCGGCAAGTCACAACAGAAATATTGATGTATTGTTAGAAAGAATAATTGAAAACCTTCCAGAAGAACAAGAAATTGAAATAAAAGAAGAGGAAGAGAAAGATGTAATTAGAATTGCAATTGTAGGTAAACCAAATGTTGGAAAATCGTCTTTATTAAATAAAATCATTGGACAAGAAAGAAGTATAGTTTCTTCAATTCCTGGTACTACAAGAGATGTTGTCGATGGAAAATTTAATTATGATAACAAAGAATTCATAATTTTGGATACAGCAGGCATTAGAAGGAAATCTAGGGTTAATGAAGATATAGAATATTATTCTGTAAATAGAGCAATTAAATCTATTAGCGATGCTAACATTATATTTTTAGTTATTGACTCTGTTGAAAATATATCTGATCAGGATAAAAAGATAACAGATCAAATAATAAAAAATGGTAAAGCATTAATATTAGTTTTAAATAAATGGGACCTCGTTGATAAAAATCAGGATGTCTTAAATGAAAAAAAAGAAATGTTACTTTATAAATTTCCAATTGTTGAATTTGCTCCTATTATTCCAATATCTGCAAAAACAGGAAAAGGTGTCGAGAATTTATTAAAAACTTCAATAAAAATATTTAATCAATACAAAAGAAGGATAGGAACATCAGAATTAAACGATTTTATTGCCGAAGTGGTAAAAAAATATACACCAGCGTCAAAGCAGGGGGTATTAAAAATTTATTATGGAACACAAATTAAGGCTATGCCTGTAGAATTTGTATTCTTTATAAACAAAAAGAAATTATTAACTGAGAATTATAAACAATATATTATTAATCGTTTTAGAGAAAAATTTAATTATACTGGTATTCCAATACAAATTCATTTTAGAGATAAAGACAAAAAAGAAGAATAAGAAATTATAACACAGATTTAAAAAATAGACAAATTTAATAAAGATGTAGGATTAGTTGTATATTTGTTATGAAAAATAATACAAAGAGGCTGACTTTCGAGTCAGCCTCTTTTTTTATCTCGCCAATTAAGGTTTAATTGGACTTTGAGCGATTGGGTCAGTTGTTAATGTTAGGTCAAATTGTAAGTATTTTGTTAGCGTAGGCTTATAAGCATCGCTTGCAGTTGTGGAAGGAGACATTCCATAAGTCCATTCACTGCCACCTGTTTTATTTAAAAACATAATCAACAAATTAACTTTATCTGGATTCCCAATTGCTGTTCGAGGTATTCTTAATTCTAATGATTGGTTAGCCCAATCTCTTTGTAAGTCAGTTCCTTGTGTTAAACTCAAAGGATTTGTCCAACTCCAGCTTGAGCCACCCCAGTTTGCATTATTAAAATTATCCCAATTAGATGACCAATTTATTACATAGTGTGCAGTAAATGGTAACGTATAAGTTTGGGTATTGTAAGTTACACCAGTCGTTGTGCCACCAGTTCCACCCTCTTTACCAACATAAACAACCAATAATTTATTTGAATCGTTTGCACTTACATCTCCACCTTTATATCCAATATAAACATAAGAAGCATCCCATGTTATATAAGAAATATAACCACTTGTAGATGTGTTAAATTGTTCTTTTGTTGTGTCCCATTCTCCTGAAGTATTAATTGTTCCATCCATTGTAATCGTGTGTTCGTAAGCTGGATTTAATCTTGTTACTGTTAAAGTATAAGTTCTTGTTACTGTGCCGTCTTCTGATGTAACTTTTACATCAATTGTATTTGCACCAACATTCAACGCTAAAGCACCAGATGGACTACCTGCTGTAACAGAAGAATAGCTACCAGCATTAACTCTAACTTGAATAGTTGAAGTTACACCAGATGGAACTGATGGAGTTACTGTTATAGAAGATGTTGCATTACTTACTGATGCTGAGTAAGAATATGTAGTTCCCGAAAAACTTGGACTTAAACTTCCGCTTGATAATGTCAAACCTGAAAGATTAGCAAATTTGCTGTTATGTGCCCAAATTGCAAAGTCTGTCCCAACATAAATAATTTGATAATTGCTTGGATTATACGTTGAAGTTGTACCAATCTTAACAGCGATGTTACTTGTGCCAACTCTTGCACCGTATTCTGTTGCTGTTGCAGTATCGATTGTTACAGCACTTGTATTTGTTATGCCGTATTCTTTTCTGATACTAATTAATTGTTTTAAGTGATCTTGTGCTGTTTGACCTTCATCAAAGAAATGTTGCCAAGCTACACAAGGTACACCAGGATGTGTTAAAGTATAAACATAAGCAAGATATACTTTATCATCTTTTAGTTTCCAATGACCTTGTGTACTACCTGTATCATGGTTATCAACGAAAGTAACAGCATTCTCAGGATGCCAGCCTATGTAACCAGCTGGAGTTCCATAGACAGATTTTAATACATTCATCGTAGGATATGTATAACTTGTCGAGCCTATTGTTGGGTAGGTAGAATATTTATACCAACCAAACGCAGCATTCAATTTATTTTTTGTATCAAAATCAAAGATTAAAGATTTTGTACCACCGCTTGTTGTAGCATTTACCCATGAGTCAAGATTTTCCTGCGGAGTATTATCTTCCCAAAGCTCACCAACAGAAAACTCTGGAGAAGTCTTTGAGTTGTAAAGTCCTACATAATCACCTTTATAGCCTTTGACATAATCATATCTCCAGCCTTTAAAGCCTACATCGTTTTTGAGTAAATCATTCATCCAGTCTATGATTTTTTTCTGAACAACGATGTTAGTATGGTCTAAGTCTCTACCGTAATCATAAATAGCTCCAGTATCACTCCAACCTCTCTTCGTTGTATCAAAGTTATATTGTGGACTTGTTACATTTGAGAATACTTCATCGTCATAAGTGATACTAGAAAAACTACCTGTAACATCCATTGTTGGGTCTGTAAAATCAGCCCAGCTTGCTGTCCCACATCTATGATTTATGACAATATCAGCAATTGCTTTAGCACTGTGTCCGCTCGTTCCGCTATTATATATATAAGAAATCGCATCTTTTAATTGTTGCTTTGTTCCATAGTCAGAGTCGAGTAGTGTTAGTTGTGTCGGTAAATAACCTTCATTGTAACCAACTCTTGGACCAGGTGCTGCTTTTGATACAGGTGGAAACCATACCCATTGGAAATTATCTCTAATTGATTGAGCATTCTCTTGCATGATTACGTACCAGTATTTATTTGGTCCTGTATCTTTTGTTTTAACACTATCCCAATGGAAACCCTGTAACATAACTTCAGAGCCAAAAGTACTTGAGATAGAATAAGGTGCTGTTATTGCATATCGTTTTTCTACGACAGTTGAGTTGTTAAATCCAGATTTAATAGCAATAGCTTTTATTTGATAACCACCTTTACCATTTACACCAGATGCAGTTAAGCTAATAGGAGTAGAATAAGTTAGTCCATTTGTTGGGTCTGTTCCATCAAGAGTATATTTAATTGTTGCACCTGTAGTTGCACTCGTTATAGTTAATGATTGTGTCGAAGTATAAACTCCACTGTCAATACTAAACTCTGGATTTGCAACAGTTTCAATTCCAGTTGTCGATACTTCTTCAAAAATTACTGTTGACCATGCTTTAACTCCATAAGTTCCAGAAAGTTCTGCACCAGAGGCAACATCCCAGTAGTTATTATTGGATTCGCACCAGCTACCAGTATCGATTATTCTTATCCATTTTTTGCCAGCATCAGCTGCTGGTATTGTAAAAGTAACATCTGCACTATATGAGTTTATAAACACTAAGAAATCATGATCACCTTTTGAGCTACCATCAATCCTAATCCAAACACATCTGTCGCTTGTTGACAAATCACTTGCTCCGTCTTCTTTTTTAAATGTATAAGACACAGAGTAATCATTTTGTCTTAAAGCATGATGTGCGTTTCTTATTCCAATTAAGTTTTTAACAAATAAGAATAAAGCATTTTTGCTATCTGCATTTGCATCAGTACCAAAATTATTGTGATATGCACCACCATTGCCAGTAGCAACAGCATTTGGGCTATCTGTATTTATCATGTTGTAGTTGCTCCATGTTGCAACACTATCAACATTGTAAGGGTTGTTGTTACCATTTTGTGTTCTTGCAAACTCATCACCATAAACTGTCATTGGTACACCACGAGAGAAAAACTGAATTGTCCAGAAATTTTTTAACTGCTGTCTTCTTAGAGCCTGATTGTTTCCAGTATCCCACGAATCATTATCTCCGCTTCCTCCATCAGAAGGACCAAATGGCCAAGTAACACCATTATTTTTATCATTGTAGCTAACAACATCCATTAATGTAAAACCATCGTGAGCTACGATAAAGTTTACTGATTTTTGAGGACCGCCTTGATCATAAAAACCTGTATGTATATTACCAGAGCTTCTATCCAAAGGTCCATACGAACCATTAAATACATCACCAAGTGATGGATAGCCAGTTGTCTTATATCCGCCACCTTTGACAAATTTTCTTACAGAGTCTCTATAAAAACCATTCCATTCACCCCAACCAGAAGGGAAGTTAGAAACTTGATAACCACCTGGCCATTGAGTATCCCAAGCCTCTGCTATCATTTCAGCATTTCTACTAGCACCGAGTGTTGCTATATCAACAATTGTTTGACTACTTGTATTGAATGTATAGTCTGGTGAAGTTCCTCTACCAAGTACTGGTGCTAAGTCAAATCTAAATCCATCGACTCCCATATCGTCAAGCCAATAAGTTAGCGAGTCAATTATAAATTTGCGTACTGGTGGGTTTGCGGCATACATATTGTTGCCACAGCCAGTTGTTTGCCAATAATCTGATTTATCTGTAGAAACTAAAGAATAATATTCAGCATTATCAAATCCTCTAAAACATGTAATTTCATCACATTTTTTAGTTCCGTCCCAGTTTCCACCTTCGCCAGTGTGATTATAAACAACATCAAGGTAAACTTCCATTCCTTCATCGTGGAATGCTTTAACCATTTCTTTAAACTCTTTTGTAGGACCACCAGATGTCTTATCATAAGAATACCTTCTATCTGGTGCAAAGAAACCATAAGTCATATAACCCCAATAGTTTCCACCAGACTGTGTATCTGGATTTATATCATTAGCCGTCTCATGTACTGGCAAAAATTCAACTGTTGTATAACCAAGTGATTTAAGGTATTTTGCCATATAACCAGCACCTTTATATGTTCCTCTATATGAGTCTGGAACACTAACAACACTTTCAAAGCCAGATATACCAGATAAAATTGTTTGGAGGTTCACTACTGATGGGTGTTTTGTCAAACCTCTAACATGAGTCTCATATATAATAGAATCTTTTTGTGCTATATTAGGTTTACTTCCAAAAGAAGTAGTGTCTTTTAGTAATATTGATTTTGGTGCCCATTTTCCAGTGTCATAGATTCTTCTATCAACACCTTGATATACATGATCACTAGATGTATCAGTACCACCAGTTCCATACATTCCACCATCATGACCCGCTGCTGTCATTGCAGGAGTTTCTTTATCGTGACTTAATTCTTTAGCATAAGGGTCATACAATACTTTGTTTGGATTGAATCTATTTCCATTGCTATCAACATCTATTATATAACCAGCATTACTGTTTCCTCTTGTCCAACCTGCGTTATAAGTCCAGTTTGGTCCCCATGTTCTAAATGCGTAATAAGTTCCATTTGAAAGTCCTGATGTATGATTTACTTTCGCTCGCCAAATATTATCGCTTCCTTTAGCCATATCGCAAGACCATACCGCATCGGCACCAGTTGCTTGAGAATAAATTTCTAACATTACTTTTGTAGCATTCTTAGAATAAACAGCAAAAGTCGCTTCTCCTGGTACAGCACTAACAAAGTTTGCACCCAATGGATAAGTTGCTGTTCCCCAATTGGCTTCGTCAACTTTTAGATAACCAGGCAATTGTATAGTATAAGTTTGGTAAGAAATATCAGAAGGTAATAAACTATCGTCTTCCATGTAGGCAATTGCTTTTACTGTTTGACTTGTAGCAACACTAATAGCTGCTGTGTACAATGTACCAGATGTCTTTGATGGGTCATTACCATCTATTGTATATTTAATTTTTGCATTTGCAGTAGCAGTTGATAAACTTACTGTTTGTGTAGAATTATATGTTCCTCCAAGTGGTGAGAAAGTAGGTGAGGCAACCTTTTCAACATTTGTATAAGTAGCTGTTATTGTATCTGAGTCATTCCATGTTGACTTAAATGCCTTAAATTTAATTGTTGCCACACGATTTACAGTGTCAGAATATGATATTGTAAAAGGTGTACTATATAAAGTAGAAGTATTTGTTGGGTCTACTCCGTTTTTAGTATATCTAATTTCTGCCCCAATAGTAGAAGTTTGTAGTGTAATTTCGAGGTTTCCTGTAAATGTAGAGCCACTTGCAGGACTAATCGTTGGATTTACAACTTTAAAACTAAACGATGCAGTCGCTTCATTAGATGTCTCATAATCTTGTTTGGTTGCTATCACTCTAATTGTTATATTTGATGCAATTGTGAAACTTCCAGTATATACTGTTCCATTTATAGGATTTGAACCATCGAGAGTATATTTGATTACAGAACTTGTCGTCGAACAACTCAAACTAACTGTTTGCTCTGATGTTAGATTTGTTCCACCATTTGGACTTATTGTAGGAGTCGCAACTTTTCCAAGATAAAAACTGTATGACTGAGTACTAACATTTGAATCAAGCATTTCATCTTTATAAGCAACTGCTTTTATTGTTGTTGTGTTGCTTACAGGTATTGCTCCAGTATATACAGTTCCATTTGTTTGAGAAGGTGTAGAGTTATCAATCGTATATTTAATAGTTGCACCTACTGTGTTTGTAGAAATACTAACATTCTGTGTTGTAGAAAATATTCCTCCTACTGGTGAGAATATTGGTGTTTCAACCTGATAATATGGTACTGTTGTAGTAGTTGTTGTTGCAATTGTGGTAGTCGTAGTCGATGTAGTAGTTGTTGTTGGAATAGTCGTTGTTGTAGAACCACTTGTTGTCGTTGTTGTTGTTGGAATAGTCGTTGTTGTGGAACCACTTGTTGTCGTTGTTGTTGTTGGAATAGTCGTTGTTGTGGAACCACTTGTTGTCGTTGTCGTTGTTGGAATAGTCGTTGTAGTTGTAGTTGTAGTAGTAGTTATCGTGATTTTTTTGAAATTTGCTGTTACAATATCAGAGCTATCCCAATTACTTCTATATGCTATTGCTTTTAATGTTGTTGTATTTGATATAATAATGGGTGAAGAATAAATTATTCCATTTGTTGAAGATGGGTCTGTTCCATCTATTGTATATTTAATATTAGCATTAGCAGTTGTTGTTGCTAAAGATACACTTAATGGGTCCAAAAAATTTTTTGAACCAGGGTTTATATCTGGTTTTCCAACTTTAAAACTAAAAATTATTGTCTTAACTGAAGATGCTTTATTTGTTCCATTATAATATGAAATTGCTTTAGCCGTTGTAATTTTATCAATTGTAATTTCAGATGTATATTTTTTACTTAATTTTGTTGGAGTACTTCCATCTGTTGTATAATAAATCGATGTATCTGCTTTGTTGTTAAATAAATTAAGCTTTATATCACTATCATAAACAGTATCTGTTGTAATTATGTTATTACCAACTTGAAATTCAGGACTAAAATCTCCAAGATTATCAAATATTTTTTGTGTTATTTGAGAATTTTCCCAACCATATTTATAAGCCATTACTCTTAGTGTTCCATAAGTAATTTTTTGTAGTTTTTCAGTATAAAAGTTAGATGAAGTAGAAGGGTCTGTCCCATCTGTTGTGTAGTACAAAGTTACACCGCTATTAGTACTTTTTAAAACTATTCCATCTGCTGTTTCATCTATTACAGGTGGTGCGAGTTTAAGTTTATATTCTTGTGTTATAACATCTGAGTAAGTATAATTTTCTCCAGATATAATTGATGCAGCTTTTATCAATCTATATCTAAAAATTGTAATTGGAGAATTATAAACAAGTCTTGTTTTTGAATCAGAAACTGTAGGGTCTGTTCCATCTATTGTATAGTAAATCGTTGCATTTGAATTTGTTGTTTCGAGTTTAACTCTAAATTCTTTATAAAATTTATTGTCAGTCGAAGGATCAACTGTATCATCGGTAGATAAGTCAATTGTTTTAAAAGTTGGATTTATACTTTTATCTCTAACTTTTCTTATGACTGAGCCATCATCATAAGTGACTACTTGCTGGGTACATGTAGAAAAATATAAAATGCCAATTAAAATCGATATAAGTATCAAAGAATTGAAATATATTTTTTTATTCATAAAAACTCCTTATTTTTGCTCTATTGCAATCCAAAATAGCATAAATGGTTTTACTGCCAAATTATTACCATCTTTATCTTTATCTATTTTGTCCCAATATGCTTTTGCAGTATCGCCATCTTTTAATTTTGGCATTTTCAAAACTATTTTATCAGAATATAGAGTTACACTTTCAAACCAATCTCCTGTATTATTGCCAGTTTTTTCTCCATCTCCTCCATTATAAACTATATACGAAATCATTCTTGATTCTGATCTATCGCCTGTAACATCAGTTGTATTTTTCAAATAATCATTTGGAAGATTAATTGCAGCATTTGCTTTAGGGAAACTATCGTAAATTGTATAATCATTTACTTCTCCCCATTGTCTTGGTCTTTGTGTAGCCAAAATTGCTATTTTTGCACCTTTTTTTAGAGTAAAATAATTAGAACTTGCACTATTTAATTTTATTTCAACAGTATCATTTGTATTATCAAAGTTGACATCAGAAATTTCTTTATCCAAAAATCCACATTTTTCTAAAATTGATTTAATTTTACTTCTGTCAATTGTTGGTACTTGTGAACCACCAACAAGAGAGTAGCAATCGTTAGTTTGGTCATAAGTATAAAATTGTTTTATATAATCTTTATCATCAGTCTCTGCAATTTGAGTTAGAATATTATTAAATGTAATTTTGTCAAATTTTTCTGGTGCGTAAGGGGTTTTCTTATAAATTTTAATTTCTTCATAAAACAATCTCTTCTCATCTACACTTATATATTTTTTGCCATCTGATTTGTCAAATGTTACATCTGAAGCTTTTAGGTCAGAATATTTTGATTTGATAAATAATATTTGAGAATATTCAAAAATATTCCATGTATCAGGGTTATAACTGGAATATTTTGAGCTATCAAAATTCCATCCTCTTTTTTCTAAAGCACCTCCATTAGTTGTTGCTTTAATATGATAGTTTGGAATAAATCCGTCAAAACTTATTGCTGGTAATCCCCAAAATGCAGCAAGTGTTTTATCTACAACAATATCTTGTGGTATATCTTGCACTGGTGATGGATTTACATACTCAGTTCTTGGTTCTTTTGTTTGTACTTGACATCCAAAAAAAATAAGCCCTAAAATTGTTAGGCTAATAAGAAAAAATGATAGAACAAGCCTCATTTAGTTGCCTCCTACTTGTTAAATAATAAAATAATTCTTTAAAAAAACTAAAATTTTTTGACTAGGGTTAATAAATTTTCAGATAATATAAACTTTATGTAATTTTTATTAGGTTTTGCTTAAATTATATATAATTTAAATAAAATGTCAATAAATTAATAATATTACAAATTTTATAATATTTCTTTATTTTTTGTATTAATTATATATTTTTTTAGATGATTTTTACTTGATTCTATATCTCAGCACTAAAAAAATATTGATGTTTTTTTTATTTTTATCATATTAGCCTCATGAGAAATTTTATGGGAAAAAAATTAGTTACTTTTGATTGGGCGATTAGGCATTTATTAACCCAAATTTCGATTTAAAATAAATTCCTCATTTTTAGTGGTATAATTAATATTGTAAAGAAAAAAAATCCAAATATACTTACTCATTTATGACTATGAAATTTCTGATAAATTTCTTTAATATAAGTTAAATCAAGGTGTGTATAAATTTCTGTGGTCGAAATATTTTTATGACCAAGAAGTGATTGCACACCTCTGAGGTCTGCACCGTTTTGAATTAGATGTGTTGCAAAACTATGACGGATACTATGAACTGTAAAATTTTTTTCAATACCAGCAAGTTTTGCGTTGATTTTTAAGTTTTTCCAAATACCTTTACGAGTTAATCTTTCACCTCTAAAATTTAAAAAAAGTGCTTCTGTTTTTTTAGTTTTTGAAACAAGAAAAGGTCTTCCTTTGGATAGATAATTTTCTAATTCTGTAATTGCTCGTTCACCAATTGGAACATACCGTTCTTTACTCCCTTTACCAAAAACTTGTAAAACTCTTTCTTTAAAATAGACAGAGCCTATATTTAAACCAGATATTTCTGAGACTCTAAGACCGCAACTATACATAAGTTCAAACAAAGCTTTATCTCTAATTCCTTCTGATTTTGTTAGGTTGAATGAGTTGATAAACTTTTCTACTTCTTCTAAATTTAGGTAAACAGGCAATTTTTTACCAATTTTAGGTCTTGTTACTAAATATGACGGATTTTCTTTAATTATCTCTTCGATTTTTAGAAATTTTAAAAATAATGAAATGGCAGAAAGTTTTCTTACAATTGAACGGTTTTCTATTTCTTTATTACTAAGATAAATTATATAATCATCAAGAATTTCTATTTTAAACAAATCTTCAATATTATTAATTTCTGAAAGTGAGATAAGATATTCATAAAACTGCATAATGTCATTATAATAAGAATCTATTGTGTTTTCAGCAAGTTTTCTCTCAGAAAAAATATAATCTTTAAATCTATAAACTAAATCAACTAAATTTTCCAAAAATTGTGTGTTTTCCAACTAATACCCTCTAAAATTAATTTAGTATATATCATAACGTTTTGTCGGTCAAGACTTTAAAATTATTTTTTATATTATGATTTAAAAAATATTTAATTTTTAAATTTGAAAATATTATATTTACTTTTTTAAAAAAAATTGTATAATTTTCAGAATACAGAGGGGTTATGGATAAAATAAATATTTTATATCTGTCTTGCGAATCATTACCGCAAATTTATATCAAAGATTTAAACTTAAATTTTTATTTTATTGATTCTATAAGTGAAATAGATAAATTCTTAGATAAAAATATAGATATAATTTTTTCAGAATACAAACTTTTAGATGGTTTTTTCTTTTCTATTTTAGAAAAAGTTAAAAATATTCCATCTGTGATAATTATAAAATCAGGTGAAGAGGATATTGCAGAAAAAGCATTAAATTTAGGAGTTTTTTCCTATATATTAAAAGATTCTGATTATAATTTTATAAAACTTATTCCTATTATATCTAAAAACATCTTAAAACAAATAAATACTCAAAATAAATTAAATCATTTCTCAAAAGCAATAGAACAAATCCCCGCAACTGTTATGATTACTGATGAAAAAGGCAAGATTCAATATGTAAATACTAAATTTAAAGATCTAACTGGCTATAATTTTGAAGATGTAGATGGTAAAAACCCAAGTATTTTAAAATCTGGTTATACTTCTGGCAATGAATATAAAAATCTATGGGATACAATCGAATCAAAACATATCTGGCATGGAGAGTTTAAAAATAAAAGGAAAGACAATGAATTTTATTGGGAATTCGCATCAATTTCGCCAATTGTATCAAATGATGGAAAAATTACAAATTTTATAATGGTAGCAGAAGATATAACTCAAAAAAAGAAATTTGAAGAAGAATTAATAAACAAAAATAAATTTTTAACTGATATTATAGAGTCTCTAAATTATCCATTTTTGGTAATTAATGCAAATACATATAGTGTAAAAATGGCAAACTCAAGTGCAAATAATCATTTTTATATGAAAGAAAATATAAAATGCCATGAATTACTTTTTAATAGAAACACGCCTTGTGAACTTAATAAATCAATTTGTCCAGTATTAGAAGCAAAAAAAACTAAAAAACCGATTGTAATTGAATCTAAAATAACTGATAAATATGGTAGAGAAAAATATTATGAAATATTCTGTTATCCACTCTTTGATGAAAATAAAAATGTTACAGAAATAATAGAATATTTTATTGATATTACAGAAAGAAAAAAAGCTGAAGAAAATCTAAGAAAAAATGAACAAATGTATAGGGCTATAGTTACTAATATAAAAGAATATATTTATAATGTAGAATTTAGGGACGGAGTTATTATTTCAAGTTATCATAGTCCAAAATGTCAAGAAATTACTGGATACTCAGAAGAAGATTATAGAAATAACCCAAATATATGGATTGATATGGTACACCCAGAGGATAAAGAAAAAGTTACTAATTATTTTAACACTTTAAAAGCAAAACTTGACCATCCTCCAATAGAACATAGGATTATTAATAGAGATGGCTCTATTAAATGGGTTTCTAATACAAGTACTATCGAAATAGATTCTAATCATAATATAATTAGAGAAATGGGATTTATAATTGATATTACAGATAGAAAACGAACAGAAGAAGAGTTAAAAGAAAGCGAAGAAAAATTTAGAGTAATAAACGAGACTGCACAAGATGCGATTGTAATGATAGATGATGATGCTATTATTTCTTTTTGGAATAAATCAGCAGAAAAAATTTGGGGTTACTCAAAAGAAGAAATTGAAGATAAATACGATTTTTCTAAATTGTTTATATCAGAAGAATATTACAATAAATTTATATTAAGTTTTGTGAAATTTAAACAAACAGGGGCTTCCAACTCTATTAATAAAATACTTCAGTTTAAATCCATGAGAAAAAATGGAGATATCATTGACATTGAAATTTCTTTATCAAGTGTAAAAATAAAAGGTAAATGGCATGGCATTGGCATAATTAGAGATGTCACAGAAAGAATAGAAAATGAAGAAAAATTAGAACAATTCTTTAGAGCTGTAGAACAAAGTCCTAACTCAATAGTAATTACTAATATTGATGGAAATATAGAATATGTAAACCCTAAATTCACAGAAATTACTGGCTACACAAAAGAAGAAGCAATAGGAAAAAATCCACAAATATTAAAATCTGGTTTTCAGACAAAAGAATTCTATAAAAATTTATGGGATACTATAACAAACGGTAAAGAATGGCGAGGCGAATTCCACAATAAAAAGAAAAATGGTGATTTATATTGGGAACTTGCCTCTATATCAGCAATAAGAAACCAAAATAGTCAAATAACCCATTTTCTTGCAATAAAAGAAGACATTACAGAAAAGAAAAAAATAGAAGAAAGTTTAAGGCGAAGTGAAGAAAGATTTAGAAGTATAATAGAAGAAACTCCAACAGGTATTTGTATAACAAATGAAGATGGAATTTTTGAATATGTAAACTCAGCATTCTGTAATCTTCTTAATTATAGCAGTGATGAACTAATAGGAAATCATATTAAAATTATTTTTCCAGAAGAAAAAAGGGACTTTATTTCATTCTTACAAAAGAAATATTTAATTAGAGATATTGACATAAAAAGTGAATGGGAGATAGTTTCAAAAACTGGTAATAAACTAACTATTCTTTCTGACACCACAACAATTATAGGTTATGATGATCAACCAAAGATTGTCAATTTCTTAGTAGACATTTCTTATAGAAAAAAATCAGAGCAGGAATTAATAAAAGCAAAAGAAGTGGCTGAAGCTGCAACACGCGCAAAATCTGAATTTTTAGCTAATATGAGTCATGAAATCAGGACTCCAATGAACGCAATAATAGGAATGACAAATTTATTACTCGAGACACCTCTTGCCCCAGAACAAAAAGAATATGCTCAAACAATTAATTATTCTGCAGATGTACTTCTTAGTATAATAAACGATATACTTGATTTTTCTAAAATAGAAGCAGGAAAGCTCACTCTTGAACAAATTGACTTTGATTTAATAAAAAATATTGAAAGTACAATAGACCTTGTTTATCTTTCTGCAATAAAAAAAAATTTAGAAATAATTTTACAAATTTCAACAGATATTCCTAATTTTACAAACGGAGACCCCGTAAGATTAAGACAAATTCTACTAAATCTTATAAATAATGCTATTAAATTTACCGAAAAGGGAGAAATAAATATTACAGTTGATCTTTTAAGTGAAACTGAAGATAATTTAAAATTATTATTTAAAATAAAAGATACTGGTATTGGTATAACAGAAGAAAATGTAAATAAACTATTTAAATCTTTTTCTCAAGTTGACGCTTCAACAACTAGAAAATATGGAGGTTCTGGGCTTGGACTTGCTATTTCTAAAAAATTAGTTGAAATTATGAATGGAGAAATCGGAGTTGAGACCCTATATAGACACGGTTCAACATTTTGGTTTACAGTAATACTAAAAAAATGCAATAAAGAACTCTCAAAATCAGAATTATTTCAAAGTCTAAAAAACACCAATATTTTAATAGCCTCACAAAATCGTTCTGTTAGAGAAATGTTAAAATACTATCTTATGTATTTTGGATGTGAAACTTATGAAGTAAATAATTTAGATAACTTCATTAACAGCCTAAATCCATCAAATACAATTAATTTTGATCTGTGTTTACTTGATTATAATATTATGACAAATAAAGAGAGTAATTTTACAAAACATTTGGATTCTTTAAAAGAAACAAAAAAAGCAAAGGTAATTTTATTAGTACCCCAATTAATCTTTTTGGAGAATAAATTTGAAAAAAATATTAATTTATCTTTTTCTTATTTAAATAAACCAGTTAAAATAACGCCTCTTTTCAACTTAATACAAAATTCAATTAACAGTTTCCAAACTCAAAAAATTGAAGATACTGTTTTGACTAATACTAAAACGCTTAAAAAAGCAAAAATTCTTGTTGCTGAAGATAATGAGGCTAATCAAAAGCTTATTTATACTTTATTAAAAAAAATAGGACATAATGTTGATATTGCACCTGATGGAATTATAGCTTTTGATATGGCAAAAAACAACGAATACGACATAATATTTATGGATATCCAAATGCCTAATATGAATGGCTATGAAGCAACGATAAATATAAGAAATAGTGGAATAAAAACTCCAATTTTTGCTGTTACAGCAAATGCTTTTAAAGATGATTTTGAACAATCTATAAAAGTTGGAATGGATGGTCATATTACGAAACCATTCAAAAAAGAGGAATTACAATCAATAATAGAAAAATGCTTATCACAACAAGATTCTTTAAAAAATGAAATTTCAAACGAAAATAAAAACTTTGATGTTTTTAATTATAAAGAATTATTAGAAAACTACCTTGATGAAAAAGAAGTTGTTTTGGATGTTTTGAATGTTTTTAAAGAAAAAGTAAATAATCAAATAAAAATTATAGAAAAAGAAATAGGTGTTAATAATTTTGAAAAAATTGCATTTGAAACACATTCTATAAAAGGTGGTGCATTAAATCTAACCGCAAAAAGACTTGGTAACAGTGCATACAATCTTGAAAAAGCGGCAAAAGAAAAAAATATACCAAATATAATTATGTTCTATGAAGAGTTGAAGAAAGAATTTAATTTGTTTGTTTCAATCTTGAATTTATTTTTGAAAAAATAATTTATTGGATAAATTTGGTAGAGAAAATAAATCTCTTGTTTTTATAGGAATAAAATTTTTGTTTTTTGTTTCTCTTTTTCCCAAAAAAGAGAAACAAAAAAGAAAGAAAAAAAGGATGAAAAAATACAATATCTTATACCTTTTAAAAAAACAACCCATTAAATTAACAAAAACTAATGATTTTCAAACATTAATTTCGATTTTCAACGCTTCAACAGAATTAAAAAAAGCACATTTTAATAGAAAATGTTATTCTATTATAAATAATTGTAAAATATCCTATCAAAATCTCGAAAGGTTTTATAAAATATTTAGATTACCTAAAAATTCGTTTTTTCCTTTATTTTTTAAGCTAAAGAAAGATTATTTAAACCAAAAAGTTAAAAAAAGAGACGAAATAAAGAAATATATATTTGAAAAAATGAATATTCTGCCAGATAATATAAAAAAATACATAAGAAACCTTGCAAAATATGAAATAAACATAATAAAATCAAAAAAAATTAAAGTATGGTCTAAAATATTATATCCAAAAACAAAAAAACAGGCTAATTTAATATTAAATTACAAAAAAAAAGATTGGATTTTGCTATTTGATAAATTTTCAGAAGAAATAAAAAAAGAATATAAAAATACAGACGAAAAATATTTACAAAAACTAATATCTTTATTTATTTTAGATTTAGATATTAAAAAGTATTCCTTAGAAGAAATAAATAAACAATATAGGATTTTATCAAAAAAATATCACCCTGACTTGGGGGGAAACTCTTATGATTTTAATTTACTTCAAAAGGCTCGGAGTGTTTTTTTTAATTAATTCTTCCAACTCATTACAAACTGATTTTGCAATAACGCTTTTTTGTGAATAGTCAATTTTTTTTATATCGACATTCCATTTGTTCAAAATAAAAACACTTGCTTTATCATTACCAATAGCTGCTTGTTCACCAACAATTTCATTTGCAATAACAAAATCGAGTTGTTTTTTGATAAGTTTATTTTTTGCATTTTCTATTAGATTATCACTTTCAGCTGCAAACCCAACATAGATTTTATTTTCTTTTTTTGGAATAGACTTTAAAATATCTTCAGTTTTTCGTAATTTTAATACCAAATCATCGTTTTCTTTTTTTATTTTTGACTCACTATACTCTGGAGAATAATCAGCCACTGCAGAAGCCATAAATAATAAATCAAAATTATCAATATTTTGCGTCACCGCTTCTTTCATATCCTTAGCAGATCGTACAAATTGTATTTCGGTATCGCAAAACTTTTTTTGGAAATTATGTAACTCTAAACTCGACACATTCCCACAAATGATTTTAACATTAGCACCTTTTATAATAAATTCTTCAGCAAAACTAAAACCCATCTTACCACTCGAACGATTTGTTATACATCTAACAGGATCAATATCCTCTACTGTACCACCAAGAGTAATAAGAATCTTTTTATTATAAAAAACTGAATTTCTATCACCCAAATTTTTTAAAATAAAGCCATATATTTTTTCGATCTCTGGAAACCGCCCTACCCCTTCAACTCCACAAGCAAGCATCCCAGTATCTGGCTCTAATACCTTAAAATCAAATTTTTTTAGCCTTTGAATATTTTCTTGAGTTATTGGATTTAAATACATATTAGTATTCATAGCAGGTATAATAAATTTGGGAGCTTTTGAAGAAACCAGCAAAGTAGAAACCATATCATCAGCAATGCCATAACTTGCCTTTGCTATTATATTTGCAGTAGCAGGAGCAATTATTACAAGATCAGCAAGATCGGCAAGACTTATATGAGGTACAAAATCATCATTTGCAAACATTTTTGTAGTGACTTTATTTTTTGTTATATTTTTGAAAGTTACTGGATTAACAAATTTAGTAGCATTTTTGGTCATAACAACAAAAACATTTGCCCCTTCTTTTTTTAGAAGGGAAGCAAGCATAACTGACTTATAACAAGCTATTCCACCAGTAACACATAAAACTATATTTTTTTTAGAAAGTTGTACCATAGTTATATCATATCTTTTTGTAAAATTTGATTAATTTCATCTTCTATTTCATTCAAGAGTTGAAATACATCATTAAAATTTATATTAGTAATTATATTATTTATATTTTGATTAGAACCTTCATATTCTTTAGTTTTTGAGTCAAGTAAATTTATTGTATTTTCAATATTTAGAATATTTGCTTGGGTTTTTCTATCAATTATAGATAACGATAAATACAAACCTTCAAATCTATTTAATAAATTTGAAATATCTTCGTGAGTTGTTTGAGTCTCAACATTTATTTTATTTATATTGTCATTAACACTAATTATCGATTTTGTTAAAAGAGAAGAATAATTTTTCATCTCTGATACAGATGTTTTTACATCTTGTGATAGTCTTCGTATTTCTTTTGCAACAATCATAAAAGGCTTGCCTGCCTCGCCAGACCTTGCTGCTGTTATAGAAGCATTTAAAGAAAGTATATGTATTTTATTTGAAATTTCTTCAATTGTCTGCATAATAACAACTAAAAACTCTGAATTTTTTTGTAAAATTTCAGACACCTTTATACTATTTTTTATTATGTCAAAAAGACCTTTTATTCTTTCTACAATATTTCTTGAAAAATGAACTTCACCATCCACATTTTTTGATATATTGCTAACGAGTATTTTTATACCATTTATGCCATCAACAAAAGACTTATTTTGTCCTTTAATATCTTTTAAAAGATTTATTTTACCCAAATTATTTTGTTCAAACTCATCTTTTAAAGAAAAAATACTCTGATTTCTTTGTTCTATCTGATTTACTATTTCTATCTTTGAATTTTTTATATGAGATACTTTTTCTTCAATATTATGGCATTTTGTTATTTTAACATCAATTTCAGATTCTAATTTTTTTTGAATATTTTCTCTCTCATAGTTTAAATTTTCTATTTCTTCTGAATTATCTTTTATGTATAAATTTATCTTTTCTTCTAATTGCATAAATTTTTTAAAAAAATAAAAAGATAAAATAACACACAAAAAAAGAATTAAAACTATAAAAAATAACAAAATGTTATTTTTAGAAAAAATACAAAGCAGAGATAAAATTATTAATATAGAAAAAGCGAGAAAACAGAAAATACTATTTGTATTTCTGTAATTTCTCACTTCTTTTAGAATTTTAGAAAAATCCATCAATTATCCTGTTACTTTTTTTACGTAATTTGTATTTAAATAAACAAGTGTAGAAATACTTGATTCTTGCCACATAAATTCTGGATTTGTTAAAATTGTTATCGTATATTTTTGAGCATCTGATAAAATATCGAGTTTCATAATCCATTCAACAAGTTCTTTTATACCAGAAGAGTTAAGGAATGTAAGCTTTCTTATGTCAAGTTTTACATTTTTCATACTATTTTTTAAAATATCATTATGAACATCAGAAAAGAAAGGGTTCATAAATTTTCCTGGACCTTGACAATCAATATTTCCATTAATAAAAATTGTATCTCCCTCTGCTTTTAATTCAACATTTCCTTCTACTACTTTTTTTGGTGTTAATGCCATAAATTCTCCTTAAGTTATATAAATTTTTTGTTATTTAAAAATTGAATATTGCCTTTACTTCAAGAATACCAGTTATCTCTGTATCTGGAAAATATTTAGCTGATACATCCGCATTACCTTCATGTTTAATTCTTGCAAGACCAAGCCCAGCTTTTCCATCATTTCTTTTTACAGATTCTTTCATTTTAGTTACATAAAATAAAAATGGATCTGGTGCATTATTTATCTCTTCAATATATGCAAGAACTTTAGTAGCATCTTCTTTTTTTAAGCTATTAAAAACTACTAATTCTATTTGATGACTTCCTTCAAACTTTCTTATCTGTGTTCTAATACCGTCTTTAGAAGAATATTTCACCGCATTTTCGAGTAATTCTGATGCAGACATAGCAATTTTATTGATATTCAACTTGTCTGTATAATTAACAGCTAGAAAGTTTTCAATATAATTTCTTGTGAGTGGAATATAGTCCCATTTTGGACCAAATGTAATATCTAAAAATCCTAATGTACCTGGTTCATAATGAATCATCGTTTCCTCCATCTATATTTTAGTAAAATTATGCTACTAATTATTAACTAATTTAAAAAAAAAATCAACATTTTTTTATATAAAAGAAAAAATTATTAATTTTTCTCAATAATTTTGGGAACAAAATAATATCCATCAAGATAATTTTTTGTATATTTCCTCAAATCAGGTTGAGAATAGGAAGATAATATCAAATCTTCATCCATTATATCTTTTTCATCAAAAGGAGATTCTCTATCCTTTATAGAATTTGTATCAAGACTATTTATTTTATCTACATAAATAATTATATTTTGAACTTGATTTATAAATTTTTCTTTTGATTCATCAGCAATATCTATTCTTGACATATCAAGAATTTTTTCAATAGTCTGTTTATCTATCACTTAATTTCTCCAATTTAGTAAATTCAAGTACAAAATCCATTAAAGAATAATCTAAAAAATCAACTGTTACAAGATTTTTTCCATTTTTTTCTTTTATATTAATAATTTTTCCTGTACCATAATCTTTATGTCTAACAAAGTCCCCTATTTGAAAATTTATCTTTTTTAGAAAATTTGTACTTAGAGTTTTATTTCCTTTAAACCCAAGTGTATTAATAGCACTTTTGGATAAATATTTCAATTCTAAATAATCAATTTTTAGCTCATATAGAAATTTTGAAGGGTCTTTTTGTTCCATATATCCAAAACTATTTCTATTATTACAAAATGATATAAAAAGTTTTCTTTTTGCTCTTGTCATTGCAACGTAAAAAAGTCTTCTTTCTTCTTCAAGCCCCTCTTCATCATGGATCGAATTTCTGTGTGGAAAAATATCAGATTCCATTCCAGAAACAAAAATATTTTCAAATTCCAATCCTTTTGCATTATGAACTGTCATGAGTTTGACTGTGCCAGTATTTTGTCCATTATCCTTTAAAGTTGAGGCACTCAAGCTAAATTCTTCAAGAAAAAGTAGTAAAGTATCCAAACCGCTAGTTTTATATTTTATAGAAGAAATAAATTCTTTAATATTAGCAATTTTATCAGTATTTTCTTTTTCATCTTTTGTTTTAAAATATTCAGTAAGACCAAGGTTGTCAAGATAATAGTCAATCAATTCATCAACTGTTTTTCTTGCTATAACGCTTTCTTTATCTTTAAAAACCTCATAAATTTTTATAAATCCATCTTTTGTTTTTTTTGTTAAATTTTTTACACTATCTATATTTTGCATAGTAACGAATAAATCATTATTAAAATTTTGTGATTCTTCATAAAAATGGACTAACGCCTTTTCGCCAATACCTTTTACTGGTTTATTTACAAATCTTTCAAAAGCAATTTTATCCTGTGGATTTACAAGCCATTTTAAAATAGAAATTGCATCTTTAATTTCTTCTCTTTCATAAAAAGCAATAGACCCCACAACTGTATAAGGTATTTTATTTTTATTAAGAATGCTTTCAAAAGCTCGTGATTGGTTGTTTATTCTATATAAAATAGCTGTATCTTTATAAGTCAAATGTTCTCCCAATATCAAAGATATTATTTTACGAGCCTCATCTTCTTCATCATAGCAGTCAAAAAGTATAATTTTATCACCATCAAGTCCTTTTGTAAAAAGTTCTTTACCAAGTCTAAATTTATTATTACTTATTACTGAATTGGCAAGATTTAGAATATTTGATGTAGAACGATAGTTTTCTTCTAACTTAATAACTTCTCCACCAAAAAAATCTTCTGTAAAATTTAAAATTATACTTACATCTGCACCTCTAAACCTATAAATTGACTGATCTTCATCACCAACCACCATCAAACTATTGTTTTGCCCAACAAGATATTTTATAAGTTGATATTGTGATAAATTTGTATCTTGATATTCGTCAATTAAAATATACTGATAATGCCTTTGATATTTTTTCAAAACTTCTTCATAGTTAGAAAATATCTTTACAGGTTGTAAAAGTAAATCTTCAAAATCAAAACAATTTGCATCTTTTAAAGCTTTATTATACCGTTTGTAAATTTCTAAATATGTTTGATCTTTATATTCCATTTTAGAATAATCTTCCAAACATTGTTTGTACTTACTAATCCAGCTTTTAATCGTGCCAAGATTTGATTTTGCAATATCAAATTTTTTTATAATTTCACTTATGAGCTTTTTAGAATCATCATCATCATAAATTTGAAAATATTGATTTCTTTCAGCAAGAGAAGCCTCAAGTCTTAAAATGTAAGCCCCAAAAGAATGAAAAGTCTTTACAGTGAGAGGCAAATCTTTTTGACTATAAGAACAAACCCTTTCTTTCATCTCATTTGCTGCTTTATTTGTGAATGTAACAGCCAAAATATTTCTAGGATTAACATAAAGTTCTTCTATTAGATAAATAATGCGAGTTGTTAGAGTTTTTGTTTTGCCTGAGCCTGCACCAGCTAAAACTAAACTGAATTGGCTTTCTGATAAAACTGCTTGTTTTTGTTTTTCGTTTAATAGTTCAATTAAATCATTCATAGTTAAAAATCAATCTCTGGATTTACACCACCAAAACAATAATTTAGCACCATAGAGCAAAGATAACCTACTCCGGGCTTGTCTACATCAATTTTTTCTTTTTTTAAAGCCTTATAGAGTTTTATAACAGCTTCTTTATCATCTGTTATTCCTTGAATTGTCCTTGTCTCACTATAAGAACTTTTTACATCTAAAGTAGAAATACCAAAAATTGGTATCCCAAAATTTTCTTTTAAAGAAAGATTCTCACCAAAGTATAAAGTTGGTTGAGAAATACCATGTTCTAAAAATATAGCAAGTATTGTTTTCATAGAAAATTTAATATTTAAAGAAAGACTAATTAAGTATCTTGTCTTTGATACTTCACTACTTACATCACTTATCGAATATTTATTTATAGAATGAATTACATCTTCTGACACATTAGCATCTTTTACTTCTTTTATAAAATCATCTTTATCCATCAATCTCGCAACAGAGGCAAGAATATTTATATAAGTGTTGTCAAGTTTTGGAGAACCAATTAAAAAGACAACTTCAACTCCTCTACCAAAACCTGGACTAAATTTAATTGGTTTTTTGAATGTGCAAATTATAATAAAAGGCTCTTTTACAACATCAAGTTTGGCATGTGGAATAGAAATACCTGGCTTTAATTCCGTTGTTCCCTGTGCTTCTCTATCAATTAAACCATATTCAAAATCTTCTGCATTTTCAACAAGACCTTTTTTGAAAGCCTTTTTTGCCAAAAAATCAAATAATTCTTCTTTTGTCTTTACAGGCGGATTTATAAAAATTAAATCTTGTTGAATAATCTTAGATAACATTTCTTTCTCCAGATTTTAACTTCTTTTTTTCAAAAAATAATAATTTTAAAAAGTGAAAATTGATTAACATTGTAACAATAACCATAAAAATAACAGATATATACTCTTTTTCTGTAATTAATTGTGTTTTTTGATAATAATAAGTAATACTTGCAATAATTAACGCCATTTCACCACGGGGCAACATTCCACACCCAATCCGAAAAGACCTCTTAATATCAAAACCTACAATCTTTGCAAAAAAACCGCCCCCCAACACTTTTCCTATAAATGCAATAAATGTAAAAACCAAAATGTATGGAATGATCGAAAAATCTATATTCTTAAACTGAATTTGAAAACCAATAAAAACAAAAAATACCGAAACAAATATAATTTGTGCTATGCTTAATGTCTCTTCTATACTTGACTTATACTCTGTTTTTGAAATAAAGATTCCTGCAAAGTAACAAGAAGTTATTGTGAAAAAATTTATTTTTCCGCCAAAAAAACAAAATATAGCAATAAAAATTAAACTTCCTACAAAATAAATAATTTCAATTTTTAAGAAAGATAAACGGTTTAGCAATAAAGGTATTAAGAATGTTACAACAAAAAAAATCAATGTAAAAAAAGATATATTTATTATAAAATTTAATAAAAGTGTTTGAAGGGTAAAATTAGTTAAATTAGAAATGCTTGAAATAACTGATAAAACAATGATCCCCATAACATCGTCGATAATTGCTGCATTTGCTATTGTCTGTCCTTCAACTGTTTTAAGCTTGCCTAATTTTACTAAAGTCATAATAGAAATTGATGCAGATGTTGCTGTAAGTATCAAAGCTGATACAATTGAAATGTTAAAATTTTTTGTGAGATAGTAAATTACAAAATAACCCAAAATTAGGGGAAGAATAAAACCTCCAATAGCAATCAATATTGAATTTTTACCAACCCTTTTTATAACATCAGTATCTATTTGTAAACCTGAAAAAAATATCAAAATAAACAAACCTATCTGCGAAAAGTTTTTTAGTATCTCAAAGTTATTTTCTTTATTTATAAAATTAGAAAAAACATTTGCAATTAGTATCCCAAGTAAAATTACACCTAACACTGGTGGTAAATTTATCTTTTTAAATAAAAATGATAAAAATCGTGATAAAATTATCAATATAAAAATTATAAAAAAAATATTCAGTTCCATTTATTATACCAAAAAGTTTTAGTTTATTAAAAATTATAATAGCCAATTGTCTCTAAACTACATGATTATCTAATTGTGCAATTCGTGAGTAATCCGCGAAATTAGAGTTATAATTATAACTCTGTTTTATAAAAATGTAAATTAAAATTTTTAGAAATCAATAATCTAAAACTAATTTTAACATAATATAACTTAACCATAGATTTTAATACTAAATAATTAATTTATAGTAAACAAAAAAATAGTATTTTATTATTAAAACACATCTCAACTACAAATAAAATATTAATTTCGTATATAAATTTTTTGATATTTTTATAGTACTAATATTTAGTAATTACTAGAACACTGTAACTTTAAAAGGATTTATAACCCTGCCGTACCTTCTAACTTCAAAATGTAGATGGCTTCCTGTAGAACGACCAGAGCTACCCATCAATGCAATTGTAGTACCTGCTGCGATCCATTTGTAATTATTAACTAAGATTTTATCAAGATGCCCATAAAAGGTAACATACCCAGATGTGTGTTGAATAGCGACAGTATAACCAAGGGGCCAATACCAGCCAGTAAAAATAACTTGTCCAGGACCTGCAGATTTTATTCTTGTACCATACCTATTTGCAATATCAACGCCTTGATGGTAAGACTTGTGCCTAGTCCATGGGTCTACTCTATATCCAAAATACGACGTAATTCTTCCATAAGTTGGTTTTCTAAAAAACTCACCAAGCAATAATGACTTTGTTATAGAATCTGTATGAAGACCAGGAACAAAAACAGATTTAACTATAGATTCATCTTTTTCGTTATTTATTTCTAATAATTCGTCTTTTTCAAAATCATATTTTTTTGATATATCATCTAAATTAATCTTATTAGAAACTTTTACTATTATTCCATCTTGATTTGGCACAACAATTTTTTTACCAACAGGAATCATCGATGGAATACTTATTTCATTAAAGTTAAGGATTGTCACCTCATCAATGCCAAGTTTATCAGATATAGAATGAATGGTATCACCTGATTTAACAATGTATTCCAAATAACTAACAGGTGTTGATGTTATTTCTGGTAGATAAGCACCACCAATACCATTTGGATTGTCAGTTCGTGACTGCTTTAATGCTTTTTTTAAAGAATCAAAATCTCTATTTTTTAATAAAACATCATCTTTATAAAATAAAAACCCTGACACAAAAGAAATAATAAAAATTATAAATAATATCGTAACAGTATATATATTAATTATTCTAAATTTTTTCATTTTATAATAACCCTCTTATTTGTACAGCAAAAAGTTTCACCCGTCAAACGAGTATATATTAGTTTGTCAAAATTCTAAAAAGAACTTATTTGATTATAATTGTTGTCAACTCAAAAGTCAAAATTTTATCTAGCAAATCACGAAATTATAGTATAATAATTATTTTCTTCGTAAATTTAGTACTTTTATACTTAAATTCTTTTTAACTAACTAACATAATTTGTGTCAATATAACACAGATTTACGCAGATTAGTAAGAGATTATACAGATAAAATTTTTGATTATATCAAAGCGTAATCTGTGTCAATCAGCGTCAATCTATTCTAATCCGTGTTATCTTATCGGTCTTAATTGCTTAATATCTTTAATGGGTCTATCAATTTTCCATATTTTCTTATTTCAAAATGTAGGTGAGCTCCAGTACTTCTGCCAGTTGAGCCAACAGTTCCAATTTTTTGAGATTGCTTTATTTGGTCACCTTTTTTAACAAGAACTGTTTGTAAATGCCCATATCTTGTAGTTATTCCATTACTATGTTTTAAAATTATATTATTTCCATAAATATTATCAAAGCCTGTAAAAATTACAAACCCATTCATCGAGGCTTTTACAGGAGTCCCCATATCATTTTTTATATCAATGCCTGTATGATAACCATAAGTTCCTTTAAAAGGGTCTATTCTTGGACCAAAATAAGAAGTCAATTTACCTTTTATAGGCCAAATATAAGTGATTATTGGAGTTTCATATTGATTTTTTTCATAATTAGTCATTTTTGAGTCAGGTATAAATAGTTTTTGACCAATTTCTAATTTAGACGAAGTAAGATTATTCACATCAACTATTTTTTCCCATGACGCCCCATATCTATTTGCAATTTTTTGGATAGAATCATTTGAATTAACGGAAATAATCCTTCCATCCTGATTAGGTATGAGTAAAATAGTACCAGCTCTTAAATTTATTTTTTTCTTTATAAAATTACAAAGAATTATACTATCAGATTCTAATCCAAATTTTTTTGCAATATTTTCAAAAGTTTCATTCTTTCTTACTCTATATTTTGAATAAGTGATTACTTTAAATTGAAATACATTCGTTTTATTTAAATTTTTATCTATTTGTTTATTATTTTCTGATATTAAATAATCTTTAACTAAATTAGAAGAATTTGTATCCTGAAAAATATTATATTCTTCTAAAGTAGTATCAGAAATATTTGATGCGAAACTTAATGAAATAGAAAGAAAAAATAAAAATATAACAATGATAAAAAACAAAAGCCCATATAAAAAACTAAAATTCTTTTGATTAAAGTTTATCTTTGTCTCTTTTTTTTGTGTAGAATACTTTGTTTTGTAATCATAATCAACAGTTTTAAAATTTTTATGTTTTTTTTCTTTGATTAGATTTGTCTTTTTTGAAAAAGAATTCCAATCAATTTCGTAAGAATAAAGTTTTGCCAAGTATCACCTCAAAAATATAACACAGATTTTCTAGATTGCCACAGATTCACCCGTCAAACGAGTGCAAACCACTGATTAGAATTTCTTAATTCTTGGCAAACTAAAAACTTTTTAGCGTATATTATTTATTTATAAATATTTTCGGATTTTTTTAAATTTTAAAAAGTAGTTTGTTTTTAATTTTTTGTAAAAATATTTGTAATTTTCTAGAAAATATATTAATCTATAATACAGATTATACTTGTTTTATATGATCAGTATAATCTGTGTCAATCTAACTTAATCTGTACTAATCCGTGTTATGGGGAAAAAAATGAATATTGGTTTACCTGAAATTTTAGTTATTTTAGCTTTGTTTTTCTTACTTTTTGGAGCAAATAAATTACCAGAGATTGCAAAGTCTTTTGGTAAAGCATTTAAAGAGTTCAAAAAAGAAGTAAAAGATATTTCTAATGAGATAAATGATACAGAGAAAAACGATGAAAAGAAATTATGAATCCAGATAAAGATTTATCTTATCTTGAACATCTTGAGATTTTAAGAAAGAAAATAATAATTGTTCTTGGTTGTTTTATTTTATTTATAGTTATTTCTTTTATTTTTATAGATAAAATCATTGTTTTTCTTAAATTTCCTATTTCTAACTTAAAAATAGATTTAAACTTCATTAAACCTCAAGAAAAATTAACAACTTATTTAAAAATTGCTTTTTTTTCTGGAATATTCTTTTCTATACCGTTTGCGTTAATTCAACTTGCTAATTTTGTAACTCCTGCTTTAAAAAAAAATGAAAAATCATCTTTTTATTTTTTTGTTTTTTTCACAATAATTCTTTTTTACCTTGGCTGTTTTTTGTCATACAGATTTTTAGCACCATTTGTTTTTGATTTTTTTATTAATTTTGCAAAATCTGATGGCGTTAAACCCATCTGGACAATATCAGAATATTTTAATTTCTTACTCACTTTGATATTTTTAACAGGTCTTAGTTTTCTTTATCCTATAATTTTACTTTTCTTGATTAAAATAGGCATAATTTCAACAAAGACTTTGTCAAAATTTAGAAGACACGCAATTTTAATTATTTTTATAATAGCAGCAATTATCACCCCAACAGTTGATATGTTTACACAAATAATTATTGGAGTGGTTTTATACATTCTTTTTGAAATAACGATTATGATTGGGAAAGTGATTGAGGTGAAGAGTGTTAAATAAAAAATGAATAAATTTATGAAAATTAATTATATAATTCTTACTATACTTATGGTTATTATTACTAATTGTGAAAATGAAATTGATTATATATATAAAACAGGGGATGTCACTAAATTATCGCAAATAATCCAGCCTTAACAAAAAATATAATTGGTAACTATAAACAAAAGATTAAATTAGCCCCCATAGATTAAAAATAAAATATCTAAATTTTACAAAAAATTTTCGGCTAGCCGAAAAAAATATCGATTGTCTAAATATAGAAATAATGATATATGAAATAAGCCATAGTTGTCATAAAATTCTTCACAAAAATAAAAAAATATCTACTTTGAAAAATAAATCAGAAAAAACTGGTTTCTTTAATATATTATACGAGGAGAATAAAAAATGAAAAAAAGAATATCATTTCTTTTTATTTTAGTAACTTTACTTTTTACTTTTAACTGTACACAACCAAATAGCGATGGGGGGGCTTCTGCAGGTCAAACTGTTACAACAACAGTCCCTTATGTCGCTTTAAATGGTGTTATAGTAGATTCAGCTACTAATCAACCTATTAACCAAGCTATTAATGTAACTTTTTCAGGACAAGATAAGTCTATTGCAGAAAAATTTTCTGGGGCTGTAAATGGAGTATTGAAAGTAAACACTGGAATTGTTTCTTTTAATATTGAAAAAGAAATTTTATCTACACTTGATTTTACAGTAGTTGTAAACGCAGACAAATACATAAGCTCAAGTAAAAGAATTAACTCAATAACAAGTAGTGGCAAATTAGATTTCCAAGTAAGTCTTGTTAATATTGAAAAGACACCACAAGGGGTTAATGTTGTTCAAAAATCTATTGGAACAGCAGATACCTCAGGAAAAACAGTATCTGATGCTTCTCTTTCAACAAATACTAACGAAAGTGTATCTTCTCAGGCTAGTATTACTCTTTTAAAAGATACTATTGTAAAAGATGCAAGCGGTGATATTCTTACAGGAAGTCTTAAAGCTACTGTGGGTTATTTTTCGCCAACTTCAGAAAACGCTCTTTCTTCATTTCCTGGCGGACTTGGGAATGTAAATATCACAACAACAAGGGGAGACACAGAAGAAAATGGTTTTTTTGTATCAGGAGGTTTTGTTTCAATAGACATTACAGATCAAAATGGAAAATCAGCAGAAAAATTTGAAGGTAACTCTTTAAAAGTTTCTGTAGATATTCCTGAAGGTTTGTTAAATCCAGAAACTGGGGTTTTAATTAAAGCAGGGGATGTTATTCCTCTTTGGAGTTATAATAAAGAAACAGGTAAATGGACTAAAGAAACAACTGTTACAAGATCAAGTAACGGAGTAGAAAAAATAAATGGAAAATTAACTCTATCGTTTGATGCTCCACATTTATCATATTGGAATATTGATTGGTTTAGCCCATCAAAAATAGATACTTCAAGAAATATAAAACTTATAGGTATCGAAAAAGGTGTACCAGTAAAAATAGACCTATATTCACCAGGATATGGTTATAAGAAATCTCTACAAATTACAAATAGTGATACAAATCAATTTATGAATGTTCCAAATTTTGCAATGAATGTTATTATTTATGATATGAAAGGTGTAGAAATCGGAAGAGCAACTAAGGTAAACCTTGGTGATTCAGGCGACTTAGAAATTACGGTTATATCGAATTCAACATCCAACGATCTAGATATAATGAAACTTTCTGGCAAATGGGATGTTACAACTGATTCTAAAAAATATGAAATTACTTTAGATTCTGACAAAAAAACATTTGAACAATATATTTATTCTACATCAAATAAAATAAATGGAGTAAAAGGAACTTTCACAAATAATGGAGATGTTTTAACTTTTAATATAACAGACATTTTTAATCCAAGTACAACTACATGGGTTTCGAGTGGTGATTTTTATAATAATGTATTAAAAGATTATTATGGAAATGTAAAAAATTTTAACGTTCAAGTTGTATTAAAAGACGGGTATTTTATTGCAAAATATGATCTAGATAAGGATGGTATTTATAATGAGGCTAGCGAATTAATTCTTATATATAGCTATAAAAGCCTTGTAATATCAGAAAGCGATCCATATCAGATTTCATTTAAGCTTGGAACTGATTTGATAAATGCTAATCTATATTGTCCTCCAGTAAATACTATTCTTTATGATGCCAATATATCAGATTATGCTAAAAATTATTTTGATAATTTAAAATCCTCTGGTTACAATGGACCTTATACAGAATTCTCAAAATCAAGTAATGGAATTAACTTTTATTTATATAATATAGCAAAATCAGAAACTACATCATATAACTACTATGTTATAACTCAATATTCCTATTATCAGACTAGTGGCGGAATATATATTTTAATCTATAAAACTGATAAGAATGGAAATTTAATTGAATCATATGTAGGATATACTAATTCTTCTTATCCTCTTACAAATAAATCTTCTTATGTAAAAGATGAAGATTGTGCATTATCATTTGATAAACCAATCATACTTACAAGACAAACTCAAACAAGAAGTATTTCTTTAAACAATGGTAAAGAATTCGTAGAAGAATTCAAAAAAATAATAGAATCAAGCCAACAACAGATTAGAACAAGAGCAATATCTAATGAAATTATTTTAACTAATCTCAAACTTAAATCAAAAGTAGCAAGAGTCTTATCTTCTTACAAAACAGATACTCCATCACTTCAAATTAACACAAATTATATATCAAATTTAGGAAGTTTGCTTGAAGGTATTGGGACAGACTCAACTTTAAAAATAAGTTTTCAAAGATATAGTTATAATTCCTCTAATGAAAAAAAAATTGCTATGGATAAAACTATTACAGACATATATGTAAACAATCAAAAAGTACAAGGCTCATGGATTGAGGATGCTTCAAATGATGGAGTTTATACACTTACATATAAACCAGTTGGAGGATGGACACCAAACTCTGCTATCCTTATAGATATTCCAGAAATTCACAAATCTCAGTCTGGCGAGCCTCTCTTAACTCCATATTTTGCAGTTATTAAAACAGTATCAACTTCAATAGATGTTGCCCAAGATTTATATGTTAGTAAATCTGATTATGATTATATTAACGTAGGGTGGAAATCTTATAATTTCAATAACAATATAAAATTTGAAGTTTATAGGTCTGAAACAGAAAATGGAACTTATACAAAAGTTAGTGGCAATATGAGTAGTGGTTATTTACAAAATGATAATGATATTAGATGGGGTATCTCATCTGGATATACATATTTTTATTTTTATGATAAAACTTATACTGAAGAAAAAACTTATTTTTATAAAATAAAAGCTATAAATATCTCAAAAATAGATGAATATACAGAGACAAAATCAAAAGGTATTTATGTTCCAAAAACCAGTTCATTAACTTTAGGTTCATATAGTAACTATGAAGTAGATACAACTACCATACCTAATACTAATACGAATATTGAAAAATGGTTTACGCTTGATACAGAAATTGGAAAAACTTATTTGATTTATACAGACTCAGCAGATGAAGGAAGCGGTCTCTATAATGGTAAAATTCGTATTTCTGGTTATTATAAGTCATCTTATTCTGACTACTTAAGCACAATTTTTAGTGAGTATAGCCCAAAATTTTATAGAACACCTTATGTTATTGAGGCACAAACAAATAAACTTTATATAAGAGTAGGTTTATATGCTTATAACAACAACCTAAAATATAACTATGCAATAAAAGTTGTTAAAAATGTCGAAATTTCTCCTCCATACAATATTTTGGCAACAACAAACACTGACTCTATAAAGTTAAGCTGGGATGCAACAAATGATTGTGACACAACTTACATCTATAAATCAGTAGGAGGAAGCCCTATATTGTTAGGTAAAACTACAACAAAAGATTTTACTGACACTGAAGTAGTAAGTGGCATCACATACATTTACAAAATCATAAGTAAAAAAGGTGATTATTATTCAAAACAAGTAAATTTTGAAAAACTATTTATTAATGATACAAACACTACTCCTATTTCTATTGGTTCTACAAATATAATAACTGATAGAAGTTACTATGATAATTACCAATCTATAGTTTATTCTTTACAAACAGAAACAGGCAAAAATTATGCAATTAATATAACAAGCAATAGTTATCAAAATTATTATTTATATGATAGTAATGGTAAACAAATTTCTAACATTTATTCAAGTTACAGTCTTTTAGGAGATGGTAAAAAATATTATATTGTTACTAAATCTTTTAATAAAGGGGTATCAATTACTTTTAATATATTAACTGGTTCATTGACAATTGATACTTCAGGTATCTCAAACATTGTTATTACAGTTGATTCTGTTGATGATACATTATTTATTTTAGGCTCTGAATTAGTTATGAAAGCTATTGATTCTATAAATGCTAAATTATCTCCTGTTAACTTTTCAAGATATTCTTTACCTCTAACAAAAGGAACTACTACAAATGGTATAACTAAATCTATATTTACTTTCTCAAAAAGTATTACTGCGACAGATGTATGGCATAGCCCAGAAATTAGATTTGAAATATGTTCAAATGATCCAACTACTGTAACAACATCTGATTGGGCTGGTTTAGGTAGACTTGACTGGGAAAAATTACAACCAGGTCTTAAAGACAATCCTTATGTAATTAAAGAAAATTTAGATTATTTCCAAATCAGGTTCAATTTAACAAATACAGCTAATGATTATAAACCAGCAAAATAATTAATATTTTGTCTTTTATCTAGTATGAGGCTATCCATAAATGATAGCCTCATACTTTAATTTTTTAAGGATTATTAAAAAATAAGAAAATCTTTGTAAATAATTAAAAAAAGTATTCTCATAATTTAATAAATGAGTTAGAATATAGATTATGGATCATACAAAATATATTACGCAACAAATAAATTCTTTAAGAAACGATATAATTGAAGTGAGCGGTTTGGTAAGAAATATGCTTACT
>MIAN01000268.1:80566-80840 GCA_001829125.1 Spirochaetes bacterium GWB1_27_13
AAGAAAATTTAGACATAATCGCTGAGCTAAAACTTGCAGATGCTGATATTCGTTTAATTATTGGTGGGACAAAATTAATCCTAAATTATCTTTATATTTCTAATAAATTAATTAGCATTTCTAAAAATGAAAGGTTAGATTTTTCTAATTATAATATTGTTTTTATAAAAATGATAGGTATAATTATTGATATGTTTGATAAACTCTTTATTGCTTTTACTTATAGAGAAATAGATAAATGTTATGAAGTAATTGCAGATGATAAAAATTTAGA
>MIAN01000269.1 GCA_001829125.1 Spirochaetes bacterium GWB1_27_13
TTTTTTTGCGGGTGGAGCATTTGACAATATGTCTATATTTGCTCTTGGTATAATGCCATATATTACTACTTCTATTATAATGCAGTTGTTATTGCTTGTTATACCTTCTTTGAAAAGAATTTCTGAAGAAGAGGGTGGTAAGAGAAAAATTACACAATTTACAAGAATAGGGGCTGTTCCTGTTTGTATTTTGCAGAGTTTCTTGGCGATAAATTTCATTAATAATTTACCAGAAGATGTTATTGTAATTGCACCAAAGATTTTATTTTACATATCGACTGTTCTTGTAACTACAACTGGTACATTAGTCTTGATGTGGTTAGGTGAAAGAATAACGGCTAAAGGTATTGGAAATGGTATTTCTTTAATCATCTTTGCAGGTATTGTTGCGAGATTGCCTTCTGCTTTAAAACAATTATTTGATAAAGTTCAATCAGGTGACTTAGATATTCCGGTGGTTTTATTTATACTTCTGATGTTTGTATTTGTAATTGCATTGGTTATTTTTGAACAACAAGGGCAGAGGAAAATTCCTGTAAATTATGCAAAAAGAGTTGTTGGAAGAAAAGTATATGGGGCACCAAGTACTTATTTGCCATTAAAAATAAATCCATCTGGTGTTATTCCTATAATTTTTGCTAATTCTCTTTTAATTTTTCCACAAACATTAACTGGTATATTTAAGAATGTTGAGTGGGTTGGTACAGTAAGTAATTTTTTGAGAACCAATGGCGTTCCTTATATGATTGTTTATAGTTTAATGATTATTGCTTTTGCGTATTTTTATACACAGGTTACATTAAACCCAATTGAGATAGCAAAGAATATAAGAGAAAACGGTGGTTCTATACCAGGCGTTCCTGTAAATAAAGTAGAAGAATATTTAACCAGAGTTTTAAATAGAATTGTTTTACCAGGCTCTATATTTTTAGCTTTTATTGCTATTATTCCTACTATCATAATTAATTTGATACCTGATTTTCCAGCTTCTTTTGCCTATTTATTAGGTGGTACATCGTTGATTATTATAGTTGGTGTTGACCTTGATACAATGAGTCAAATAGAAAGCCATTTAAAAATGCATCATCAAGATGGTTTAATAAAAAAAGGTAAAATTAGATCAAGAAATTTTTAATATTGATTTAGGGAGATAAAAAATGAAAGTTAGAGCAAGTGTTAAGCCTATATGCGATAAGTGCAGAATTATTAAAAGAAAAGGCGTTATTAGAGTAATTTGTGAAAATCCTAGGCATAAACAAAGACAAAAATAATAAAGGAGAAAATTAATGGCAAGAATTGCAGGTATTGATTTACCAAATAAACCAATAGAAATAGCATTAACATATATTTATGGTGTTGGAAGATCTAATGCTATTGATATATGTAAGAAAGCTAATATAAAACTTGGTGTAAGAACAAATGATTTATCAGAACATGAAATAAATGAGTTAAGAAAAGTACTTGAAAATGAATATTTAATTGAAGGTAGATTAAGAACTGAAATTCAATTAAATATAAAAAGGTTAATGGATATTGGATCTTACAGAGGTTTAAGACATAGAAAAGGGCTTCCTGTTAGAGGTCAAAGAACAAAAACCAATGCAAGAACGAGAAAAGGCAAGAGAAAAACTGTTGCTGGAAAGAAGAAATAATTTTAATTATTAGATATAAGCCATTTTATTGTTGATAAATAGTTATAGAATAAAAATGAAAACAATATGAAGGAGAACGACATTGGCAACTAAAGTTTCGACTAAAACGAAGAAAAAAGAAAAGAAGGTAGTAGGATCAGGTAGAGTATATATTCAAGCTTCTTTTAATAATACAATAATAACTGTTACTGATCCAAAAGGAAATGTTTTATCATGGAGTTCGTCAGGCTCTCTATCTGGTTTTAGAGGGGCGAAAAAATCTACTCCATTTGCAGCTCAGTTAGTTTCTGATAATGCTGTAAAGAAAGCAATAGATAATTATGGACTTAAAGAAGTAGAAGTTTATGTTAAAGGACCAGGTGTGGGTAGAGAATCTGCAATAAGATCTATTGATAATTCTGGATTGAAAATATTATCAATTAAAGATATTACACCTATTCCGCACAATGGTTGTAGACCAAAAAAGAGAAGAAGAGTATAGAATTAAGGAGTTGTGAACTATGGCAAGATATCTTCAAGCAAGATGTAGAAGATGTAGAGCAGAAAATAAGAAATTATTCTTAAAAGGTAATAGATGTTTGTCTGTTAAATGTCCTATCGATAAAAAAGATAGTTTATTAAGAAAATCTCCTCCTGGTAAAGCTAGTGGAACAAGAGTGAAAAAATTATCAGGATATGGTGTTCAGTTAAAAGAAAAACAAAAATTGAAAGATATGTATGGAATTTTAGAAGCTCAATTTAGGAGATATTTTAAAATTGCATCAAGAGAAAAAGGTATTACTGGTGATAATTTAATTAGATTACTTGAGACTAGATTAGATAATATAGTTTATAGAATGAGGTTTGCGACTTCAAGAGCTCAAGCAAGACAAATCATTTTACATAGACATGTAGAAGTTAATGGTATTGTTGTAAATGTATCATCTTATAATGTTAAGCAAAATGATGTGATTACAGTAAGAGAAAAAAGTAAAGAACTAAAAGTTATTAGAGAATCCTTAATGCTTGCTAAAAATTATGGAATAAGCCCATGGCTTGAAGTTGATTCTGAAAGCTGTAAAGGTGTTATAAAACAAATTCCAAGAAGAAATGATATTACAGATTTAGCTAATATTAATGAACAATTAATTGTTGAGTTGTATTCTAAATAAGCTCTAATACAGAGGAGTTAATAGTGAATCAAAAGGTACTTTTGAAAGGTTTTAAAAAGCCTAAGAATATATTTTATGAAAAAGAAGATCAGACTCCTAATTATGGAAAATTTATAGTTTATCCTTTTGAAAGAGGGTTTGGCTATACAATTGGAAATACATTTAGAAGAATTTTGCTTTCCAGTATTCCTGGATATGCTATTTCTGCTATTAGGGTAGAGACTTATAATGAGAAGGGCGATTCAAAGATTCTTTCTTCAGAATTTGAACCTATACCAGAAGTAAAAGAAGAAACATTAGAAGTTATAAATAATTTAAAAGCAGTAAAAATTGCATTGGCAGAAGACATTGAGTCAAAGACAATAAGGATAGAAAGAAAAGGTGATTGTGTTATCACAGCCGCTGATTTAGCAATAGATGATACTGTTGATGTGATAAATAAAGATTTGCATATTCTAACATTATCTAATAAAGGTAATATTGTTTTTGAATTACAAGTTGATCTTGGTAGAGGCTATGTGGATGCCGAAAGACAAGAAGAATATATTGAAACAGTAGATACTATTCCAATAGATTCTATGTATAGTCCTATAGAAAAAGTAAAGTACGAAGTTACTAATACGAGAGTTGGACAAAGATCTGATTATGATAAACTTATTTTTGAATTGTGGACAAATGGAACTATAAAACCAGAAGATGCAATGGCAGGTGCGGCTAAGATAATTAAAGAATATTTCCAAGTATTCATAAATTTCCAAGAAGAAAATGAAGAAGAAGAAAAAGAATTAGATGATGGGGTTGGTGAATTTAAATCTCTCATTGAAACTCCAGTAGATGAATTAGAACTTTCTGTAAGGGCTTCTAACTGTTTAAGAACCGTGAATATAAGAACTATTGGTGATTTGATTAGTAGAACAGAAGAGGATATATCAAAAATTAGACATTTTGGTAAAAAATCTCTCTTAGAAATTAAAGAAAAATTAGCAAAACATAAATTATCTTTTGGTATGGTAGACGAAGTTAGCAGAGTCGTAAACAAAAGAAAGTAAGGGGTTAAAAAATGAGACACTTAAAAGGTTTTAGAACATTAAATAGAACACACGCACATAGAAAAGCGTTGTTTATAAATCTTACTGAGGCTCTCTTGAAAAAAGAAAGAATTCAAACAACTTTGATTAAAGCTAAAGAATTAAGAAGAGTTGCAGAAAAAATTATAACAAGAGCTAAAGTTAAAAATTTACATAACATTAGAATAGTTGCAAGAATGATTAAAGATAAAGATATTCTAAAAAAACTTTTTGATGAAGTAGCTCCTAGATATGTTACTAGAAATGGTGGCTATACAAGAATTATCAAATTAAATAAAAGAAAAGGTGATGGTTCTGATTTAGCGTTTATTGAACTTGTTGAAGAAAAAGACCTAAACAAGAAAAAGAAAACAGGTAAAACAAAAGAAAAAGTAGAAAAAAAGAAAAAAGATAATGTAGTTGATGTTGAAGCAAAAGAAGTTAAAGAAAATACAGAAGATTCTACTGAAAAAACTGAATAATAAGTGATTAACAATTTAGATAAAAATAAGCCACAAAAGTGGCTTATTTTTTTTATAATTTTGATAAATTTACGTTTCTTATTACTATTTTTAATTTTTATTGATGTAAAATTCTTTTTTATCTCAATGATTGAGTTTGTTTTCTATATATTCTACTATAAAAAATTATCAAAACTGCTTAGAATATTCTTTATATGTACAATAATTTTTTTGGTTAATCTATTTTTTTATGATGGTAAAATAATTCTACAATTTTGGATTTTTAGAATTACAGATAATGGATTCATAAATGCTATCCAAAAATCTCTTTTTTTACTTAATCTTTTCTTTTTTAGTAATAACTTAATTCAAGATAAAATTTATAATCTAATTTTTTTTTATATAAAAAATAAAGATAATTTAATTGTTCTTTCGATAAAATATTTTTATTCTTTTCTTGAATTAATTAATAAAAATTTTAGTCTAAAAAAAATAATAATCTCCATAATTAGAAGGAAAAGAATAAATTATGATATTTACTCGAAGGAAATAAATTATAATCTAAAAATTCCTGTTATAACTTATAATTTATTTATTATATTGGTTTGTTTTGTTTACATAATTTTTTATTCTTTAAAAATTCTATGATGGAAATGTTTGGCTTATTGCTGGCATTTGTTGAGTAATGCAGTGAACGTTACCACCGCCTTTTATAATTGGCATGCCATCTATTCTAATTATTTTTCGATCTGGAAATATTTTTTGAAGAGTTGACTCTGCCATGTCGTCAAAGTATTTTGCATCCTCACCAAAAGTAGGTAATATTAATCCACCGTTTACAAGATAGTAATTTATATAACTTAAAGTAAGTCGTTGATTTTTATAAAATCTTTTTGGAGGTTGGTGAATTTTATGAATCTTAAATTTTCTACCTTCAACATCGATTGATTCTTCAAGAATTTTAAGGTTTTCTTGGGTAATTTGATAATTAGGGTCAGTCTCATCATTCTCACAAACTTGAATTAAAATCTCAGTCTCTGAGGTAAAACATGCGATGTTGTCAATGTGTCCATCCGTTTCATCACCATAAAGTCCGTTTTTTAACCAAATAATTTTTTGAATACCAAGATATCTTTTCAAGAATCGAAATATTTGATCTTTTGATAAATCTGGATTTCTATTTTTGTTGAGAAGACACTGTTCGGTAGTTAAAAGAGTTCCATTGCCATTTGTGTGAATCGCTCCGCCTTCTAAAACAATAGGAGCTTCAAAACAAGGGATGTTTAAATAGTAGATTATTTTTTTTGCAACAAGTTTATCTTTATCATACGGTTTGTATTTTTCGCCCCAACTATTAAATAACCAACATATTCCAGCAATTTCATTTTTATCATTTGTAATAAAAGTTGGTCCATTATCCCTTATCCAAGAGTCATTATGTTCAATTTGTAGAATCTCAATTTTATCACTAAGGTATTTTTTCGCATCCTCGTAATTGGCGGGGTCAACAATCATTGTTACTTTTTCAAATTCTGAAATGATTTTTGCGATATTTGAGTATGCAGTTTTTGCTTCTATTATATCATTCTCCCAGAGTTCTTTACGAATAGGGAATTCAATAAAAGTTTGTTGTCTTTTTGCCCACTCAGGAGGCATTTTAAAGCCTAAATCAGTAGGGTAGAACATTGACTACTCCTTAGAAAACAGATAGATCAATCAATTAATAATACTTGAAATGTTTTAAATGGTCAATCTTTTTTTATAGTACTGTATTTTTTTGAGAATTTATGGTAAAATTATCACTCGTTAAATAAAAAATAAAAAGGCTATCTCAAAAACTTTTGAGATAGCCTATGATTTAACTGTATGTCTTAATATGAGGAGTAATAATTTGCTCCGAAATTATTGTCCCAATAAGTAGTTCCATTTACTGTATATTTTATTGCAAAATATTTTGCTCCTGATTCAGGAAAATTATATCTCCATCTTTCAGTTCCAACAGCATTAGGGCTTTTGATAGTAGTGTAGCCAAAACTATATTCACTTACATAAGAAGCGTTTACTGTTTTAACTGTTTTCCAGTTGTCTGTGCTATAAATGATTTCAATATTCTTATTATAACTAAGATTTCTAACATCTATATAACCAACATCATTACTCAAAACATTGATATTCTTACCAAGTATAATTCCATCATTAGCGTTGAGAATATAATCTGTTCCATTATTGTTATCCCAATAAGTAACTCCGTTTACAACATATTTAACTGCAAATTGGTTATCAAGTGTTGGGTTGTATAAAGCGCTGTTTTCAACTCTCCATAATTCAAAATTGCTATTAACATTTCTAATATAAGTACATGGTAAATCAGTCCATGTTCCAGAAATTGTTTTGTGGTGAATATAAACTGTTTTGTTAGAACCTAAGTTTTTTACGATAACATCATAAGTTCTTAGATATTGAGCGTAATATTTTGTCTGAACAAAA
>MIAN01000270.1 GCA_001829125.1 Spirochaetes bacterium GWB1_27_13
TGGAATATATATTGATAATTCAAATTATATAAGTATTCAAAACAATCAATTTACTAATAACTATTCAAATAATGGTATAAATGCGAGTATATATGTAAAAAGTGGCTTAAATAACAATATTCTAGACAACACTATAAAAGGAGATGGATTCCTTGGAAAACTGGGATATATTGGTGCTGGTGCAAGTTATGGAGTTTATTCAGAAAGTGGAGTTAGTTATACATCAGGAAAATTTAATAATAACAAATTTAATACAGACCTTCTTAACTATTATATAAAATATAATAACCAAGATATAAATGATATTAAATACTTGTGGGATAATTTTAGTACTACATGGAATGTTATAGATGGTATATCGCTTAGCAATTTAAAATGTTACCTTAATTTTGATAATAATGCTAATTCCCAGATTTTTGGTAATACAAATGGAACAATTTCTGGTTCTACATTTTATTCTAATATAGATAGGATAAAAGGTCAAAGTTTTTGGTTTAAGAAGAGTAATCCTACATCTATAACAGTATCAGATACAGGAGCTATTTTAAATTTTGAGTATAATAAAAGTTTTGCAATATCTTTCTGGGTTAAAATACCTAATGGCTTAACTGATGGAACTTATTCTATCCTAGAAAAAAGAGATTGGGCAGGAGGAGTTTACCCATTCTCATTTTATTGTACTGTATCTGGTGGGGTATATACTTTTAATTTTAATAGATATGATGGATCTGTTACTTTGTCTCATTCTTCAACTATTACAGCAGATACTTGGCATCATATAGTTCTAAGTAAAGGAGAAGGAGCTAACCCAGAATTGAGTCTTTATAATGATAATGCTTCAATACAAACCTGGACAAGTGATTTGTCGCATATAGCAGAAAATACAAAATCAATTACTATTGGTAATGATGCGGCTAATAATAACTCTCCTTTTGATGGTTATGTGGACGAATTAAGAATATATAATTTGGCATTGTCATCTGCTGAGGTATCTACTATATACAATTTATATGGAGATGGTAGTGGGACAACAACAACTACGATAGCACCTCCAACTTATAAAATATTCTATAATGGTAATAGTAATACAAGCGGAACAGAACCAATTGATAATAACCAATATACGACAGGAACTCAAGTATCAGTTCTTAATAATGGCAGCCTTGTTAAAAGTATTACATCTTCAGGGCAAACATTTAATTTACTCTTTGTTGGATGGACAGAGGTTTCAGATGGTTCAGGAACAGTTTATTCTCCAAGTGGTGCAAATCCTAAATATACAATTGGTAGTTCAGATGTAACATTATATGCTAAATGGACTCCTATCGGTGCAACAGGTCCTTCTGGTGGTTTAGTATTCTATGACCAAGGTAGTTATACTAATGGATGGCAATATCTTGAAGCTGCTCCTAATGACATAGGTAGTTATAACTTTTGTGGAACACTTGGTAATGGAGTTGATGTTACTTCTACTTTAAGTGGAATTGGTGAAGGACTAAATAACACAAATCTAATTGTAGCAAATAGAGTTTCTTTGGGCAGTGTTGATTCTCCAGCTCAATTATGTGATGCTTTAATAGTGAATACTTATACGGATTGGTTTTTACCTTCAAAAGATGAGTTAAATCAAATGTATCTCAACCTTAAACTTAAGAATTTGGGTGGTTTTCTTGATGTAAACTATTGGAGTTCAACAGACACAGAAGATGATGATTGTGCATGGGCACAAAATTTTACTAATGGGTCTCAAGCAAGTAATCCAAATTGGCATTCAAACGGTGGCTATGTTAGAGCTGCGAGAAGATTTTAATGATTAGGGGGAATAATTTTACCTTTTGGTAAGTTAATTCCCCCATATTTTTTTATCACCAATCATCTATCCTTTTATCCGTAACCGCTAATTTAACCACACCTTGAAATTTACAATTGAATTATAACCAAATAACTGATGTTTCAACATGTTATCAAATCATGAGAAAAGGTGTAAAAATATCTCACTCAAGAACTGATTTACCTAGGGGCTACTGAATAAGTCATTAGAAAACACCACAAGCATACTTTTTTCCGAAAAATTGTGCTAGTCGCAAGATTTTTCTCCAAAAAGTATGCTTGTGGCGTTAAGTTAATGATATTCAGGTAGCTTTTGGGTGGGAAAATAGGGAAAAAAGTTTAGCCAAACTTTTTTTCTTTTTTGAAAAATGCAAGGATTTTTAATAGGTAATTAAAAAATTCTTGCATTTTTAAGCCTAATTTTTGATTATAATTTGTTATATGATAATAAGTTATGGGTTTATTCAGCAAGCCCTACCTAAAAGAATCGTTTTAGGGACATTGAATGACGAATCTCTTATCGAAAGAATCAAGATTTTTATTAACCCAAATGTCGATTTAACGCGAATATTTAATTACATTTGATATAAATGTAATTAAATATTGAATAAAATTGATAAAAATAAGAATTATTGTTTTATAATGATTTATTTTATCTATAACTAACCCATAAATAACGCAACAATCTCGTTTCTTGTTTTTTCGGTTTTTTTATAAAGTTCACTAATGTTATTTCTTGCTGTATTAAAAGAAATATCGAGTTCTGTACTTATACCTTTTATATCTTTTCCTTTGATGAGTAGAAATAAAATTTTCTTTTGTTTTTCTGTAAGGTCAAAATAGTCAAATTTTTCTTTATATATTCGCTCAAATTTTTGGTTAAAATTTTCTACATCATTACTCTTATAGATGTACTCTGATATTTTTTTTAATACAGTTTCTTTTCTTTTTACATTGTTTTTTAAAATGCTTTCTATTTTAAGTTGTAATTCGTCAAAGGAAAAGGGTTTTGTGATATAATCAACGGCTCCCATTGATAGCCCCTTGATTTTATTATAGGAACAATCCATTGCACTAAGGAAAATAAAAGGAGTTCCTACAAATTTGTCATTTTTTGATAAAACATCATAAAATTCGTATCCATCCATAATATCCATCATAATATCGCTAATTATTAGGTCTGGCTCTGGAATATATAAAAGTCTTTCCACTGCTTCTTTTCCATTTACAGCCAAATAAATATTATATTTATCCATAAGAATCATTTGTAATTCTTTTAACATATACAAATTATCCTCAACTAAAAGAATATTTGATTTATCTGATGATATTTTTTTTTCTTCCAACACTACTTTTTGTATCTCATCAACTGGAACTGTGTATGAAACAAAATTTTTAACCTCATCGTTTTCAGATGGTATATATTTTTTGAAAGTCACTTCAAATACAGTTCCTTCATTTATTTTACTTTCTACATTAATAGTGCCACCTATATCATCAATAATTTTTTTTGTAATAAAAAGTCCCATTCCAAGCCCTTGATAATTATGTTTTTCCCTTGTGATTTGATAATATGGCTCAAATATTTTATTTTTCAAATCATCTGGTATCCCAATCCCAGTATCTCTTACAGAAAGAATTATATTTTCCCCAGAAGAGGAAAAAGACACTTGTATATTCCCATTTTCATTTGTGTACTTGATAGCGTTTTCTAAAAGATTATTGACCACTTTATCGATTGCCAGATGGTCGGCTCTTAAAAAGATTTTAGGTTCAATTGCTGTCATAATTTTTATTTTCTTTTTCTCTGCAATTCCTTTAAATAAAATTACTTTTTGTTGAAGCATTTCAGAAAACAAAAAAACTTCGTTATTATTTAAATTCGCATTATCTTTACTTAACCTTTCGGCATCCATAAAATTCATAACATTTTTATATAGAATATTAATATTTTGCTTGATTACCTCAAGTTCTTCTGAAGGGTTTACTTTTTTACTATATCTTGCAAGATAATTATTGATTAAAGTCAGAGGAGTTTTAGTCTCATGAGAAAGGTTTATAAAAAAATCAATTCGTTTTTGGTTTTCCTCTTGGAGTTGCAAATTGGCTTTTTCAAGATCAGCTGTACGCAATTGAACTTTTTGTTCAAGAGTTGTATTGAGTTCAATATTCTCATTTAGAATCTTAATTGTTTTTTTATAATTTGAAAGTATATTAGTTATGAGATTGGCAATTAAAATTATTTTAGCGGCATAACTTACTATAATAATAAAATAATTTTTATCTAATACGTGGGTAATATTTTGAATACTCACACTCAAATATCCAATAACTATATAAATATCCAGATAAGAAAACTTTTTATTTTTAATACGCTCTATAAACATAGAACCAAAAATTATTAATTGACTCAAGAAAGCAAGTGAATAATTATAGATTTTTATATTTTTATGATAAAAATTTTTAGAATAAAAAATTAAAAAAGTTAAAAAGAAAGCAATACAAGATAATAGAGTGACGATAAGAATAATATTTTTTTCTTTCTTTTGATTAAATCTTATAAGTTTTATTAATAATATGTTAAGAAATATTGGTTGGAGACCTATAAAAATAATCGAATACTCAAACTTCGATATTTGAGTAAAATAAAGATGGGTAGAAACAATAAAAGTAACAATAAATAAATATAAATATTCTTTTTGTTTTTGTAGTATAAAAAAAGAAAAATATTCTATTGCTATATAAAATAAAATAATTACTAAAGCCCAATTAATGATGATATCAATCACTATAAACCTCCAATTATTTTTTTTTAAATAATTTAACATGAGTTCAGGTAAAAAAAATATTTAAAAACCCACTACAAAATATTTTGTAACATTTTAAGAATAAATAAAAATTGAAAGGGTTTTACTGTTGGTATTGTAAAATTATTTTATGATATTAACAATTTTTGTCAAGCTTTATAAAGAAAATAGAAAAGTATGAGTATGTATTTATTAAGCAAAAGTTTTTGATAAATAGGGGCTACTGAATAAGTCATTAGAAAACACCACAAGCATACTTTTTTCCGAAAAATTGTGCTAGTCGCAAGATTTTTCTCCAAAAAGTATGCTTGTGGCGTTAAGTTAATGATATTCAGGTAGCTTTTGGGTGGGAAAATAGGGAAAAAAGTTTAGCCAAACTTTTTTTCTTTTTTGAAAAATGCAAGGATTTTTAATAGGTAATTAAAAAATCCTTGCATTTTTAAGCCTAATTTTTGATTATAATTTGTTGTATGATAATAAGTTATGGGTTTATTCAGCAAGCCCTAAATATTAAAACTTCTTGGATGTTATAAATAAAATAGTGAAATACGCTATAAATTAATAAAATAGTTTTAATTTAGTTGATTTTTGGTAGATATGATAGTAAAAATATAAAACAAACCAGTTTTTAACCAAACTATAATTAGAAAACTAAAACTGAAGCAGTTTTCGCTGCTTCAGTTGGTTGTTTATCTTGTTATTTTGGTAGCAGTAACTCTACGTATCAAAATAAATATTAATTACCAATTATAATTGTGTTGACAGATGGCATATTATTAAAAGCATCAAGTTCTGGACCAGGATAAACTACACGAAATTTATCCCATCCGAAATTATAATAGTTATAAGAACTCTGATTTGCTATAAGTCTTTTTACTCCATTATCTACTAAATATATAATATAATCATTATATGCTTTAGCTAAATATGTTTTATTTGAGTCAACAATAGAAACTCCATCAGGTAAATAATTTATATCATTTGTTTCAATTATACCATTCCAGTTAACAAATAAACTATTATAAATCGATATATTACCAATAAATCTTTTCTTTCCTTGATCTACCAAAAATATTCTGTTATCACCTGGCAATTTCACTCTTTGACCATCTCTAGATACATATACAGTTGTTAGTCCAACCAATGATCTATTCCCAAATTCATCATAACTATAAATATGTATTATGTATTGACCTCTTTCGTTTTTGTGTTGATTTATATTTATAGTAACTTCCCAATCATTGTTAAAAATACTTTTTGTTCCTTCATGCCATAGTAACTCATCTTGACCATTATTTTCTGTCCATGTAGGAAAATATACTTTTGCAACTCTTTTCCCACCTTTATGTATAACATTTTCTATCTTTACTTTAAAAGTAGTACTTCCTGCAATCATTTGATTACCAGTATGAGTTACAGCACCACCAGCTATTCCGTTTATACATGTTTTTACTTCTCCAAGATATACAGAGCCATTTCCATATATATGTGTTAGATAATTTCCAGTATTACAGTATTCAACCCAACCAATATGATCTATTGTATTTATTTGTATCTGCCAATCTTTTTGATTGATACGAGTCCCTTGATACCATCTAATATCATTTTGTCCATATACTTCTGACCATGTTGGAAAAACAACACTTGAAACTCCAGTTGTGTTTACCACATTGTTTATTTTAACTGTAAGTATATTACTATTTTCTACTGGATTATAGGAAATTGAATCAAATGTAAAATTTTTAGTTATAGTAGTTTCGCTTGCACCGATACAATTTATATTACCGTATCCATCAATTGCATACACATGAGTAATATATTTTCCTGCTTCGTTTTTGTGTTCACTTCTTTGGATTCTAAATTCCCAGTCATTAGTGCCAGAAATTCTTGTACCTTCATGCCAAATTAAATCATCTTGACCATTTGCTTCAGTCCAAGTTGGAAATAATACTCTACTAATAGATGCTCCGCCTTCATTTATTACATTTTTAGCAGTAACTTTATATGAACTTTTTGCAATAGAAGCCCCTTCATTTATTATAGAATTAGCTTTATTTCTATATATATAAAGAGAAGTTCCACCAATAGGAGTTCTATTACCAGCAGAGTCTATTGAGTAAACATGTATTATATATTCTCCATTTTCACTTTTATGAGTTGATGTTGATATAGAGACTGTCCAGTCATTAGTACCAGGAATTCTAGTACCTTCGTGCCAAATTAAATCATCTTGACCATATTGTGTTGTCCAAGTTGGAAATAAAACTTTTGATATAGTCCCTCCATTATTTGAACTATACTGGTAAGTAACATTTCTTATACGAACAGAAAAAGTATTTCCAATAAATGCAGTTGTTGGGCTAGTTTCTATATTTCCTGCAAGTGATTTACAAATATAAACATAAGTTTCTCCAATAAGAGTTTTACCATTAGCATCAATAGAATATGCTTTTATTACATAATCTCCAGTTTCTGTATTATGATTTGCTGTTGATATTGTTGCTTCACAAGTTGTAGAACTAGTAACAGTACCCTCATACCATTTTAAATCATCTGTTCCACAATAAGATGTATAAGCCTCAAATCCAATTCTTGGCATTGGTCTACCATCTGTAACCTTTACAAAAACTTTAAAACTATTAGACGCTGTTGGTGTTCCACTATTAGAAACCATAAAGCCTGGAAGAATATAAAGTCTATTTGGTATATCTGGAAATAGAAATGCTTTTTTTTCAGATTGATCAGTTTCTGTATTACTGCTATTATTGTTGTTGTTTTCAACAGAAGTATTACTATTAATAACCATATCTGGATTAGAACACCCCACAATTGACCCTAATAAAAATAAACTCATTACACAAGCTACAATGAATAATTTCATTGTTTTAACCATTGAAAAATTTTTAATAAACATTGTTTGTCTCATTTTTAAATCCTCCTAATTTTTTTTTTTATAGAACATACTTTTTCTTCGTCGCGACAGGTGGGTTATAGAGAATTTTGACATCTTTTTCAAGAGGTATTTTTGTACTTTTTTTCGGTATTTTTGTACTTTTTGGATAAATTAAGGTGAATTGCACTTCTTTTTTGTTTAATATATTTTACAAATAGTTGATTTTTATAAAAAAATAATAGTTTTTAGCTTTATTTATTAAAATAAATTCTTAAATAAATAAAAAAGTTTAAGTTATAGTTTGTTTCTTTAATTGTTGGTTGGATGGTTTAAAAAAATGAGTTTTTGGTCTGTCCCAAAGGGACGGAGCTATAAACAGACCCAAAATGATAGCGATATATCGTAACCGCTCGTTTAACCACACCTATTTTGGCAAGTTGTAGATTTTTGTTTTATCAACAAACATAGGTAACAGTTTTTCATAATCTGATTCATTTTGACAATTATTTTCTCATTGATTAACTTTTCTAGTAGTTTTATATAGAAACACGATCTCACCCCTATCGTATATACATTAATTATATCACAATTATATATCAGCTCAATAGTTGTATTTATATATTTTACATATATTCGTATGCACGAGGTCTAAGATATTATATTCTTAATTTATATACAATAAATAAATTACAATACTTTTTGGATGGGGGAGGTTGCGTTTTAGACTGACTTACACTTGCCCAGACTCTTATTTTTACTCCATCTAATCCCAATATTTCATTATTTATCATATTATCATTCTTTAAAAAAAATTACAAATCTGCAGTGAACTTTAGAATTCTTTGAGTATAGTAAGTAGAATCATATCCCATACTTTTTATTAATATAAGAAAGTGAAGATATTTTACCTATAAGGTCTCCGTCTTCCCAGCCGAGTTTTTCTTTTGTATTTATTGTTTCTAATGCTTTGTTTTTTAGCTCAGAATATTCTTTTATATTAAAATCTTCTATATCTTTTTTTAAGTTTTTTTTGACATTTTCATTATTTAAAAATGCCACGAGGTCAGACGAAAAACCCATTTTTCTTTTGTCTTTGTATATAAAATCTTTTTTATAGTGTTTTAAAATGTCTCTCAAAATAGCCTTTGACCCCAAGTTTGAAATTTTATATTCTACTGGCATATTTCTAAAAAATTCGACAACTCTATAATCCATATATGGAGAGCGGGATTCAAGACCACTCCTCATCGGTAACCTATCAAATGTTCTTAACACAATTGGAAGTATTTTATAATCAAAAGAATTCCAGACAATTTCATTAAATGTTTCGAGTTTGCGAGGTTCTACTTTTCTACCAAGAATATATTTTTTTATGATATTTTTAAAATATTCTTTAAAAAAATCAAAAACATATTTATTAAAATTTTTGTTGGCAAATTTCGATAGGTTTGGGTTTAGGGATTCTTTATATGCTTTGTAGAATGTGTTAAATTTTGGTATATCAACTTTATGTAAATATTCTTCAAATGCAGCCCATAACATTGGAGAATACCCTCCAAGTTGCTCATCGCTTCCATGCCCCTCTATTACAACCTTATATCCTCTTTGTTGAAGTTTTTTATAAATGTCCATATATGCAATAGCAGAAGGATTCCAAATTGGAAATTCAAGGTAATGCAATGCTTCTTCTAAATCCTCGTAGCCATTATTTGGGTCTGACTCCACACATTCTAAAGTGTCAGAAAAAGAATCTGTAAGCCATTTTACTTTATCATACTCATTTGTTGGAGACCCACGATGAACAAAAGTATAGGCTTTTATATCTCTTTTAAGTTTTGCTTTAATTAATGTATAAATCGTTGTTGAATCAAGCCCACCACTCAAAGTTATACACAAAGGCACATCAGACCTAAGCCTTTTAGAAATAGCATCTGACAATAATTCTTCTGTGAATAAAATCGTATCTTTTCTATTTTTAAAAATATTTTTATCAAAAGTAAAATCATTCCAGCTGTACCATTGTTTTATATTGTGATTATTTTCTTTGCAGGTAAGATAATGTCCATTTTTTAACTGATAAATCCCTGATATAAAAGTATTTTCATCATAATCAGTTGCGGTTTGTTTAATAAAATTATCATATATATTTAAATTTTTTTCTAAATTGCTTTTTATCGATATTAAAGGCTTAATTTCTGATGAAAAATAAAGAATATCATCTTCTATCATATAATATAAAGGTTTTACACCAAATCTGTCCCTACCAAGCACTAATGTTTTTGTATTCTTATCATAAAAAGCAAATGCAAACATACCATTTGATTTATGTAAAAAATCAATTCCATAATATTTTAACCCTTCAAGCAAAACCTCAGTGTCCGATGTTGTAGAAAAAGGAATATTTAATCTTTGCATATCTTCTTTTAGCTCGATATAATTATATACCTCGCCATTAAAAACTATGTAATGATTTTTATTGATCATTGGCTGATTTGCTTCATCTGACACATCTATAATAGAAAGTCTCTGATGACCAAGCCCAGTCTTTTCATCAACTTTTATAAAATTTTGCCCATCTGGTCCTCTATGCTTCATTAGTTCTAAACAATTTGCCACAAAATTTGGGTTTTCATTTTTATCTCTAAATTTATAATAACCAAATATCGAACACATGTAATTATCCTTTTGTTTTATATATCAAGTCTTGTCCATTTTTTACAAACAATTCCTATTGGATTTTCTGTTCCGATTTTAAATCCAAGCCAATAATTTGGACAATATATATCAGTCGCTTTTATATTTAAATAAGATGCCCACCACGAAAAAGAACTATTAGACATTATAACCTTATCTGCATTTAATATTACTTGAAAATCAATTATTTCATTATTTGATTCAAAAAAGTAATTTTCTTTTTGTCCAAATTCTTTTTTTACAAACTCAATATCATCACTTATAAAAATTATTTTATACGAAGAAATATCTTTTATTTGTTTTAAACAATTTGTGTAATAACTAATTGGAAGAGTCATATTTTTGCCACCTAAAGAATCATCTCCAAAATTTATATAATCTCCTCTTCTTATGTGTATAGCTATTACTTTATTTTCTTTGTAGAATTTTTCATACTTACTATTAAATTGTTCTATATATTCTTTTTTTATTTTAAAAATTTTTTGTAAGTCTTTATAAAAACCTTCAAAATATTTTTCTGACTGGAAATACCCACAATAATAAATATTATCCTTTATTTGGCTAATAAAAGATTCTGGAGTTTTTGTACCAAAATCTTCCCAATCATACATTTTTATTTTACCAAGTTTAGTTTGCATTTTATAAAGAGGTTTTATTAGACTGTTTATAGAATTTTCTAATATTCTTAAAGAAAAGTATTTATCAAGTTTAAATTGATTGCGTTTTTCTAAATAAAAAGAAGTGCTAAATTTTTTTGCAACAACATAACCAAAAGCATATTGAAACATCTGGTTACCAAGTCCGCCACCGATTTTAATACCAATCATCAATTACTCCATTTTTTCTATTGACCATTTAGCATCTACAAGACAAATTCCATGTGATATAGGAGGAATTTCTCCACTTCCATAAAAATCACCTTCAATAACATTTAATTCTATGGCATTTTCCATAAAATCATAATATTCATTAGTTCGTCCATTATTAGGCATAATAGAAAAATTTAAAATATAAGATGATGCAGGTAATGGCAAATTAGAAATTTTGCATACAAAAATTCCTTTTTCTGGTAATTCTCCAAAATTATCACCTGTCATTCTATTATGTTGATTAAAAACAGGAATGTCTAATTGTGTTCTCAATCCAACACTTACATTCACATTTGATATTTGATAATCTGCTTTTTTTTGGAAGTGCAGACAAATTTTTATATCTTGACCTGACATTGCTGATTCGATAATGTTATCATTTTTATCTTTTATCTCAATTTTAACAATTTTCACAGGACCTATATCTGGTCTATCAGCAAGAGGTAAATCAGAAACTTTATCTATCGTTAAATATTTATTTATTGCTTCTGAGGCATCTCCGATAAACTCTACTCCTCCTTTTCTTAATAAAATTCCTTTTTTACACAAGGCATTTATCGCAGCCATATTATGACTTACAAATAAAACCGTCCTACCTTGATTTTTTGCAACATCGTCCATTTTGCCAAGGCATTTTTTTTGAAACTCGGCATCACCTACTGCCAAAACTTCGTCTAAAATTAGTATATCAGAGTCAAGGTTTGCAGCAACTGCAAATGCAAG
>MIAN01000271.1 GCA_001829125.1 Spirochaetes bacterium GWB1_27_13
ATCCTGTCATACCAAATATGATGGTAAAAAGGATCAAAATAAAAACTGAAATTAAACTTAAAAAACTTTTTCTGAACATATTTTCTCCCCTAACTTGATTTATTAAGTTCATTAGCATAAATTATACCATTAATTATTAATCGAGCTTAATTGATTTTTTGTAGATAAGTTATGAATTGTTAGGGATTTGTGTTTATTTAAAAAAATATTCTATTTTTCGGAAAAAGGAAAAAAGTTCTCACATAGAAAAAATTAGGAGCACATAATCTTTGGAGTTTAATCTGAAAAATTAAGTTTTATTTTTACTAAAATTAAATTTGTAATTTTTGACAAAAATAGATATATTACTTTAAAACCTTTCTCTGATAATAAAAAAATGCTAAATTCTTTGTTAGTTTTTGACGATTTATATATATCAAGGAGTCAATAATGGTTAGTATTGATGATAAAAGACTTCAACATGCTTTCTTGGAAGAAGTTACAGAATTACTCGAAAATTTAAATAAACAACTTTTATTACTTGAGGATTCTCCGACAGATAAAAATGTAATAAATGAAATTTTTAGAATGACGCATTCTATTAAAAGTGAGTCCGCCCTAATTGGATTTAAAAATATTTCTACAATTTCACATAAAATGGAAGATATTTTTGAAAGAGTAAGAAGAGGAGCTTTAATTGTTGATAGAAAGATAATGGATGCCCTGTTTTCTGCTTTTGATAGAATAATGGCTCTAATTTCTGCTATACAAAATGGAGAGTCTGAGGCTGGATATGAAATAATAGATGTTGTAAATCCGCTGTTAGAAATTTTAAAAGAAAAGCCTATGGAAGTCAAAAATGCAAGCGATATAAAACAAGAGCAGATTAAACCAAAAGAAGAAACTCAACAACAAAATCCAACAGAAGAATCTTTTGCAACAAAACTTGCGGTAAATCAAAAAGAATTAAAAGAATTTAAAAATGTAAACTTTTCAGATGTAGAAAAAACACAAATTGAAGATGGTATAGAAAGAGGCGAAACACTTTATAGATTGGTTTATCATTTACAAGATGATTGTGATATGAGATACCCAAGAGCATACCTTGTTTATAATAATTTTTTAAATAATGGAAATGTAGTTAAAATAATACCAGATATTCAGATGGAAACTGAAGACGAAAAATTCAAAGAAGTAGAAATGTATTATTTAACTAATGCTAATTTTGCAAAGTTAAAAGAATGTGCTGATGTTGACCAAGTCGATAGGCTTGATGTTTATTCAATAGATTTAAAAGATATTCATAAAATTTTAGGGCTTTCCTCTGCTGATATTAAAGATACTGGACTTTCTCAAGAGGAGATAGAAGAAGCAGAAAGGCTCGAAAAGCAATGGCTAAAACAAATTGAAGAAGAAACAAAAAAAGAAGCCCTTAAAAAAGAGATAAAAGAAGACAAAATATTAACAGGTAACATATCACAAGAAGAGTCACAAAAAGAAAAACTGGAAGAAAAAAAATCTATTGCAAGTGGTGCATCTCAAGGAAAAGAACTTCAAAAACAAACAATCAGAGTTGATATTGAAAGACTCGATATTTTAATGAATCTCGTTGGTGAGTTAATTATAAATCGTTCGAGGTTTATTCAGATTAGGGATAAAATAACAGAACAAACTCCAATTCAAGAAATAAAAACAGAACTTGAGGATGCAACAAACGAACTTGAAAGAATAACAGACCAAATGCAGATGGGTATGATGCAGGCAAGAATGGTTCCTATTGGTAATGTTTTTTCTAAATTTCCAAGAATGGTTAGAGACCTTGCAAACTCACTACATAAAAATGTTAATCTTGAAATCGTCGGTGAGACAACTGAAATAGATAGAACTGTAATTGAGTTAATTGCAGACCCATTGACTCACTTAATTAGAAATAGTATAGACCATGGTTTTGAGACACCAGAAGAAAGACAAAGAGTTGGAAAGCAAAGAGAAGGAAATTTACTCTTAAAAGCTTTTCAGGAAGGCTCAAGTATTTATATTGAGGTTTCTGATGATGGAAAAGGAATAAATATTGATGCTGTAAAAGAAAAAGCAGTAGAAAGAGGATTGGTTTCTGTTCAACAGGCAAATTCTACTTCTCAAACAGAAATATTAAACTTTATCTTTGAACCTGGGTTTAGTACAAAAAAAGAAGTAACAAACCTCTCTGGTCGTGGCGTTGGAATGGATGTTGTTAGAACTCAAATAGAAAAATTAAGAGGTAGAGTTGATATTACAACAGTACAAGGAGAAGGTACAAAATTTACGATAATTCTTCCATTAACTTTAACAATTGTTGAAGCTCTACTCGTTAATGTACAAAAAAGTACTTTTGCTATCCCTATCAGTGTTGTAGAAGAAACTATAAAAGTAAAAAGAGACGAAATAAAAGAATTTGATGATTATCAAGTTTATAATTTAAGAAATGAAACTTTAGCTGTAATTTATCTATCTGATCTTGTTGGTTTAAGAAGAGAAACCACTCAAGAAAATGTATATATTGTAGTAGTTGCTTTTGAAAGAAGAAAAATAGGGCTTGTTGTAAATGACCTTATTGGTGAACAAGATATAGTTATTAAAGCATTGGACGAAGTTCTAAAAAATAACGAAGGTATCGCAGGTGCTTCTGTTCTCGGTGATGGAAAAGTAGCACTTATTCTTGATACAAGTACTTTAGTAAAAGCTGCATTAAAAGAAATAAATAAAATCGCAGATGCTTTTGATTTTTATTCTGATAATAACAAAATATTGAGTATGAATAGACTCTATGACGATCTAAATAAAATGGAGACTCAACAAGCAAAACAACAACCAATTAATAATCAACCAAAGCAAAAAGAAGTTGAAAATGTAGTGGTTGAACAACCAAAACCTAATGCTGATTTAGATAAGACTTTAGACATAATTAATCAAAGTCTTAATGACATAAAAGACTTAAAATAAAACGAATTAAAATAAAACTCAAGTTTTTATTGATATTTCATTTAAAAAACTTGAGTTTTTCATATAAAATCATTTTTTTAAAATTATATACAGAAATGTTTCAGGTTTATAGGCTAAAAAACTCGAAAAAGAACTTGTTTTTTAGGCATATAATCTTATAATTAAGATTATAATGACAATTTGCACGATTAGCATTATAAACAAACTAAAATTTCATAAAAACCAACAACACAAAAAATTATATAGAATTTAATAATAAAAACTATTTTTACTGATAGTTTTTTTGAACTTATTGACTTTGTGTATAAACTGAACTATTATTTATTTAAATAACAATTTATAGGAGGGAACAATGAAGTATTTGGTGATTGTTTTTTTTGGTCTAATTTTAACTATTTCTTGTAAAAAAAATATTACAGAAAGAATTGCCGATACTATTCATAAACCTATTGACGTACAGTATGATATACTCGGCAAATACAACTCAGAAGACGGGGTAGGAACTATGGATGTTACTTTTGATTTTGATAAAGAGTTGTATATTTTTAGCATAAATTATCAATTTAAAGATGGAGATGCTGCTTTTGATGGTGGAATAGTAAAATTTGAAACAATATCACCTGATTTTACAAAAGAACACTGGGAAGGGACTATGAAAAGCATAGAATGTACTCTAAATAAAATAGAAAAAGGGTATTCATATAAAACTTCAATAATGTACCCTTCTATTTCTGATATAAAAGACTCTACAGATTCTACTCAGATGGAAAGCCTTCCTGAAAGCAAAGAAACTTATGATGTGATTTTTATAAAACAAAAATAATTTTGATGTTAATTTTAGTAACAATCCCCATTTTTAATGATACATATTAATTTTTTTAACACGAAGTTTACAAACAACTGGATAAAATTTCAATAAAAAATATGGTGTCCATTCTGGATATAAAATACCTTTTTCTAAATTTATTCACAGAAACCAGCCTCCAGTAATAATTTTTACAGGAATTAAATATTTTTTTATTTGTTTATATAAATAAATTACAAGCTTATGCCAACTTTTATTATTTATTGATTTTTTAGAAGAGTTTAAATGTATAAAACTTTAAATTTATCAAGCCTTTTTTGTTTTGTAAAAATTGTATTCAAAAAGATTTTGACTAATTTAAAAAAATGTATTACAATGGGGCAATGGATAAAGATAAAAAAAATATTTTCTTATATAAAAGACAGGGTAGAATTTTAGCATTTCAAGCCCTTTTTTCTCATGAATTTAATCAAAAATCTCTCTATGAACTTTTAAAATTTAATTGGGTAGAAGAGAAATATGAAGACAAAGCTTTTGAGTATGCCAAATTTTTAATTGTTGGTACTATTAATAATATTAATGAAATTGATGATGTTATTAAATCAAAATTAAGAAATTGGAATTTTGAAAGAATTTCTTCTATTGATAAAGCAATTTTGCGTTTCTCTATTTTTTGTTTATTGTACGAAAATGATTTACCTGAAAGAATAATTATTAATGAAGCGATTGAGATCGTAAAAGATTTTGGAACACAAGATTCTTACAAATTTGTAAATGGAATTTTAGATGCCATCAGAAAAACAAAAAATACAAAAAAAAGTTAAAAAACCTAAAAAGTTTTTGTTCTTTTTTTTATTGTCTTTTATTCTTGTTGTAATATTTACAATTTCATTTTTTCTTTTGTATATCGCTCTAATTGATGTACCATTCCAATTTAAGATAAGTAAAAAAACAAATAATGAAACTTTACTAAAACTTGCAGAAGAAGCTTACAATAATGGTTTTTTAGAAAATTCTTCAGTTTATTATAAAAATTATTTAAATACAAATCCAGACAAATTGTCAAAAATAAAAACTTATGAAAGACTTTTTGAAATCTCGATTAATAATAAAAAACAAAACGATGGTTTATATTATTTAAAACAATGGCAACAAATTGAGGCTAATAATCCAATAATTTATATAAATAGGCTAAAATTATATTTGAAAGATAACGATCTTGGTCTTGCAAAAAAAGAAATTGATTCTAACTATGCTAAATTAAAAAAATCAGTAGAATTTAAAGAGTTAGTTAGTGTTTACTTTTTTAAAACAAGTCAATTTGAAAATGCTTTAAAAGAATTAGAAAAAATTCAATTTAACAAAAGAGAATTTTCTGTTCACAAAAAGTTGCTTTATTGTTACATATATCTTGATAAACTTGATGAAGCAATAAAGTATATAAAAAAAATAGAATCAAAAATAAAACTCCTCGAACTCAAAGAACATAAGCTTGAATTTGTTATTCTAAAAAGTATAGTTTTTATATTGAGAGGTGAAATCATAAATGCTTACGAAGAACTCAATCTTGGTAATTTCCCAGATTCTTATAATAATCTTTCGTTAAAATTATTTTTATATTGCAATATTATTTTAGATAAGGAAGACGATGTAAAAGAAATCATCGAAAAATATCAAGAAGAAATAAATATTGACTCCAATTTTTCGATACTTTTGGGTGATTATTTTATATTTAAAGGCGATTATCAAAAAGCATTGCTTTATTACGAAAAAATTAAAGAAGAGCGAGCATTGATTCAAAATGAAGTTGCAACACTGGCTGATATTTATTACAAACTTGGAGAATATCAAAAATCTATTGAAGAAATTCAAACTCTAAATAAAGATTTTGATTATAAAGGTGCTGATTTATACAAAAATATAAGTGTTAATTTCAAAAAACTATCTGACTTTAATAACGAATTTTTTTATCTTAAGGAAGGTTTAAAAGAATACCCAGAGGATATGGATTTTTATGTTAGAATTATTAAATCATTTATTGATAGACAAGAATATAATTCTTCATTAAAATACATAAATGAGACAGATACTGTTTATAAGAATAACAAAAATATTCCTTATGATAAAAGGCTTGATGTTTTAAAAGTTATCGCTATTCAACAAAAAAAAGACAGGCTTGGGGAAAAAGAGTTACTTGATTTAAGAGAAAAAGGACAAACAACTCCAGAATATTATTTTAAATTAATTGAATTTTATATAAAAAATAAAAAATTCGTTGATGCTAAAAGAGAAATAGACACAGTTTTACAATTACCATTAAATGAATCTCAATATGAGGCGATAAATGTTTATATTTTAATTTATGCTTCTTATACTGACTCTCAAAAAGAATATGATCTGGCTAAAAAAAATATAATGGAGTCTCAAAGTCAGAGTATTCCATCTAAAATAAATCTTTCTATCATTTATATACTTGAAGAAGATTATAATAAAGCATTAGATATTTTAAATACTGTTAAAACAAACTCTATTTCTTCCGATTTTAAAAAAAGAATTCTTTATTTAAAAGCAATTTTGTATTATTATAAGGAAGATTTTCCAGCAGCATATAAACTTGTACAAAATGTTTTAGAAATTGATAGTAATTTTAATAAAGCTGCATATTTAAAAAGTTTAATTTACAATAGTGGGGAATAATATATCTTATTAGACCTGTCAGGTTTTGAAAACCTCACTATCAAAAGGAAACAAGGGGTAGCTACCCCTTGTTTCCTTTTGATAGTGACAAATTAGGAGAATAAAATTGAAAAATATATACGGTCCTGTTAATTCACGGCGACTTGGGTATTCTTTGGGTGTTAGTATTGTGCCACAAAAAACTTGTAATTTTGATTGTATTTACTGCGAACTTGGAGCTGGTCAAAAAAAAACAGCAAAACCAGATTATTATATAACAGCAGAAGAGATAATTGAAGATTTAAAGTATTTTTTTGCGTCTTTTAATGGAAAACTTGATTTTATTACTATAACTGGCTACGGTGAGCCAACATTAAATAAAAACATAGCAAAAATCGCCAAAGCGATAAAAACTTCTTACCCACAATACAAACTTACTTTATTAACAAATTCTTCTTTTCTTGATATACCAGAAGTTATTGAGTCATATAAATATTTTGATGTTATAATGCCAAGTCTTGATGCTGTATCAGAAAAAACATTTAAGGCAGTTGATTTACCTGCCGAAAATTTTACTGCTTCTAAAATGGTAGAAAATATAAAAATTCTACGAAAAAATTTTAGCGGTCTTTTGGAATTAGAAATACTTTTTTGTGATGGGATAAACACTTCAATAGAAGAATTACTCCTTCTTCATAAAACTGTAAAAGAACTAATGCCAGATAAAATTTGGATAAATACAGTTGTTCGTGGACCTGCATATTCTTATGCAAAACCAATTTCAAACCAACTCATGGAGTCACTCAAAGTATTTTTTGGTACTGCAGTAAAACCAGATGAGAGCAAAAAAGGTAAAATTAGACTCGAAGAATTGCTTGAAAAGTTAAGAAGTTCTCCAATGGATTTAGAAACTATCAAATATTATCTTGATTTGAATGAAAGAGAAATCGAAGAAATTTTATTTCAATATGAAAAAAAGAATATTGTAAAAAAAGAAATTTATTTTGGTATAATTTTTTATAGGGGCTTATGATGATTTATATAAAAACAAAAGACGAAATAGAAAGAATTAGAGAATGTGGAATTATTAGTGCAATGCTTTTTGAATATTTAAATATATATGTTCAACCCGGCATTACAACAAAAGAACTTGACAGAATTGCAGAGGCTTTTATAAGAAGGCATAATGCTGTACCTTCGTTTAAGGGTTATATGGATTTCCCAGCTTCAATTTGTGCTTCTGTAAACGAAGAGGTAATACATGGACTTCCTTGCAGCCGAAAATTAAAAGAAGGTGATATAATTGGTATTGATGTTGGTATTCAAAAAAATGGAGTAATTAGCGACAGTGCAAAATCTTATGCTGTTGGTAGAATTTCAAAACAAGATCAAGACTTGCTGACAAGGACCGAACTTGCTTTGTATAAAGGAATAGCAAAAGTAAAAAATAATTGTGAAATAAATGACATCGGTGGTACGATATTAGACTATATTAAACAATTTGGCTATGATGTTATTAAAGAATATTGCGGGCATGGAGTCGGTTATAAAAACCACGAAGAACCAGAAATTCCAAATTATAGATACACAAAAGGTAAACGAAAACTAAAAACAGGAACAGTTATTGCTATCGAACCTATGATCACTTTAGGGCAAGGAGAACAGTTTGTACTTGATGATGGTTGGACTGTTGTTACAATTGATGGTAAAAATTCGGCTCATTTTGAGCATACTGTTGCCGTAACTGATAATGGTTTTGATATTTTAACTGTAAAACCAGAGGATTTATCAGAAATTAAGAAAAAATTTAATTTATAGATTGAAAATATGAAAATAGTATATTTACGACAACGATGGCTAGCTATCCTGACAAATTAGTCGGTTTTAATTTTAGATGGAATGTCACCACGAAAAACACGAAGAAATTTTAATAAAAAAGAATATCTTTATCCT
>MIAN01000272.1 GCA_001829125.1 Spirochaetes bacterium GWB1_27_13
TAAAACCAATCGATTGCCCAATTAAACTCAATCAAAACGAATCTCCTTTTGATATTCCACTATATCTAAAAGAAAAAATTTTACAAAAACTCAAAAATACAAAGTGGAATATTTATCCAGAATTTGTTCCTGATGATTTATATACAAAAATTGCAAATTATTTCAATCTTTCTAAAACCAATATTTTAGTTGGCAATGGCTCAAATGAGATGATTTTTACGATCCTTGCAGCGAGTGCTGAAAAAACAAAAAAAGTTGTGATACCAACACCAACTTTCACAGTTTACAATTTAATTTCTTCAAATCTCAATGCAACTATTAAATATGTTCCATTAAATGAAGATTTTACATTCAATGTACCTGCAATTATCGAAGAATCAAAAACTTCTGGTAGTATTACCGTTTTATGTAGCCCAAATAACCCAACTGGGACTTATTTAACTTTCAATGAGATAGAAAAAATCATTTCTTCTTCTGGTGGAATAGTTATAGTTGATGAGGCTTACATTCACTTTGGAGGAGAAACTGTATTAGATTTGATACCTAAATACAATAATTTAATAATTTTAAGGACATTCTCAAAGGCTTTTGGGTTAGCGGGTTTAAGAATTGGTTTTATGATTTCAAACAAAGATTTGATTACTGAACTTTCTAAAGTAAAATTGCCTTACAATTTAAATATTTTTACACTAATTACTCTTTCTGAAATATTTGACAATCTTAGCCTTGTTGAAGAAAATATAAAGACCATTCTATCCGAAAAAAAATTTTTAGCAAGTGAATTATCAAAGTTTAAAGATTTAAAAGTGATCCCATCAGAGGCAAATTTTTTTCTTATAAAATTTTTTGACTCAAATTTTGTTTTTGCTAAACTTGTTGAAGACGGGATTTTAATTAGAGATTACAATTCGTATCCAATGCTTGAAAATTGCCTAAGAGTCTCTGTTGGCTCAAGAAAAGAAAACGAGGCATTCATAAATTCTTTAAAAAAAATATTTAAATATGGAGAAAAATTATGAGAGAAGTAGATTTTCAAAGAAAAACAAATGAAACAAACATAAATTTAAAATTAAACCTTGATGGAAGCGGAAAATGTAATATAAGCACAAAAATTCCATTTTTTGACCACATGCTTAACGCTTTTACAAAACATTCACAATTTGATTTACAATTAAGCGTTATTGGTGACATAGAAATCGATTATCACCACACAATCGAGGATACTGGCATTGCTTTAGGTGAGGCTTTTAGAATGGCATTGGGTGAGAAAAGAGGAATTTATAGATTTGGGGAGGCTACTCTTCCTCTTGATGAGGCTCTATCACGGGTTGTTTTAGATATTTCAGGCAGAAGTTATTTATTTTTTGGTGTAGTTTTTATGCGATGCGATGATGGAAGTAACATAAATCCTTATTTATTTGAAGAATTTTTTAGAGGATTTGCAAACGCATCTCAGATGACGCTACATATCGACTCAATTAGAGGAAATAATTCACATCATGTAATAGAATCCATTTTTAAAGCATTCGCAAAAGCAATCCAAAAAGCAATAAAGATAGACGGGAATGAAATCCCAAGTACAAAAGGCGTTTTATGATTGGTGTAATTGATTCTAAAATTTGTAATATATTTAGTCTTACAAATATATTAAAAAAACTTAACTCTGAGTTTAAAATTATCACAAAAAGAGTAAAAATTTACTAACATTGATAAAATTATTCCACCATGAGTTAGAAAATATCTTAAGGCTATATAAAATTTGTATAAATGTCAAAATGATTGAAAAACTAAACTATTTTGGTAAAAATCGAATACCTTTTTTATTTATTATTGATTTTGATAAGATTAATCCTCTCGTTATTCCTATTTCAGAAATTAATAATGGAGAAATTTTATTTAATATAAAAGGTTTTAAAAATTATGATTTTAACCAAAAACTCGATAAAGATATTATTCTAAAAAAATATCCAATGTCTTTTGATAACTATAAAATTGCTTTTGATAAAGTTAATAAAGAGTTTTATAAAGGAAATACTTTTTTACTTAATCTAACATTCCCAACAAAAATTGAGCTAAATTTAAACCTCAGAGAAATATTTTTTCATAGTGTTGCAAAATATAAATTGTTTTTTTATGATAAATTTGTTGTTTTTTCTCCAGAATGCTTTATTAATATAAAAGATGATAAAATTTATTCTTACCCTATGAAAGGAACAATCGACGCAACTATACCAGATGCAGAAAATATTATACTTAATGACGAAAAAGAATTTGCAGAACATATTACAATAGTAGACCTAATTAGAAATGATTTGGGAATAGTTTCTCAAAATGTTAGGGTAGAAAAATTCAGATATATCGATAAAATTGTAACTCATAATAAGGCTTTATTACAGGTAAGTTCAGAAATTATCGGTGATTTACAAGCTAATTGGAACGAAAATATAGGGGATATAATTTATTCTTTATTGCCAGCAGGTTCTATAAGTGGTGCACCTAAGAAAAAGACTGTTGAGATTATAAAAGAAGCAGAAAATTATGATAGAGGTTATTATACTGGAATTTTTGGTTTTTTTGACGGAAAAAGCCTCGATTCGGCTGTAATGATAAGATTTATTGAACAAATTGATAAAAATTTTTACTTTAAAAGTGGTGGTGGCATTACTATTTATAGTGATGTACAAAAAGAATATCTTGAATTAATAGAGAAGGTTTATGTACCGATTATTAGAGACAATCAAAATTGAAAACAACAATATTTTTAATATCGAATATCACAATTTAAGACTTAATAAAGCAAGAAAAGAGTTGTTTGGATTAGAAAACAGCATAAATTTACTTGATTTTATACAAATCCCGCAAAATATGGCAGGTATTATAAAATGCAGAGTATTATATTCACAAGAAATTGAAAAAGTGGAATATGAAAGTTATAAAAAGAGAAATATTCAATCTTTAAAAACTGTTTATTGCGATGATATTTCTTACAATTACAAATTTGAAGATAGAACACAGTTAAATGAATTGCTAAAACAAAAAGGAAACTGCGATGAAATTTTAATCATAAAACATAGACGGATTACAGACACTTCTTTTACTAACATAATTTTTTTTGATGGCAAGAAATGGTTTACCCATGCATCTCCTTTATTAAAAGGAACAAAAAGAGAAAAATTAATTACAGAAAGTAAAGTTATTCCACAAGAGATTTATCTTGGTGACTTAAAATTCTTTAAAAAAGCGATGCTAATAAATGCAATGCTTGATATGGAAAATGGTACAGAGATTAAAATTGAAAATATATATTAATCCGATTTAGCAACAAAATTATTATCGATTCATCTATGGAAACAAGGAGTATCTGCACCTGCTTCCATAGATGATGTGGGTTACAATAAATTAGACGCTAATTCAGCCAGTTCTGACCTTTCGCCTTTTTCTAAATTTATACTAGCGTATATTTTTTGTCCTTTAAATTTTTCTATCAAATATGAAAGTCCGTTAGATTTTGAGTCCAAATAAGGAGTATCGATTTGGTAGGGATCTCCTGTAAAAACAATTTTTGTTTTCTCCCCTACCCTCGTAATTATAGTTTTTATTTCGTGAGGAGTTAGATTTTGAGCCTCATCAACTATAAAAAATATTCTTTCTAAAGAACGACCTCTAATATAAGCGAGTGGCTCTATGACAAGTTTTTTTTGGTCAAGCATCTCATTAACTTTTGTGAAATTGTGATCATTCTCATTAAACTGGTTTTTTATAACTTTTAGGTTATCCCAGAGAGGTTGCATATAAGGGTCTATTTTTGATTTAATATCACCTGGCAAATAACCAATATCTTTATTGCCAAGAGGAATTACAGGTCGAGCAAGATATATTTGTTTATAATCGCTTCTTCTTTCTAATGCACAAGATAATGCTAAAAGAGTCTTACCAGTTCCTGCTTTTCCAGATAAAGTTACGATTGGAATGTTATTATCCAATAATGCGTTCATTGCAAAAGTTTGTTCTGCATTTTTTGGTTTTATGCCATAAGCGATAGGTTTGTCTATTCTTATAATTTTTTTTGTAAATGGATCATATTTAACTAACACAGAGCTTTTGTCTGATTTTAAAACGAAGTATTCATTAGGGTAAACTTCATTCTCTGGTATAAGAAATTCATTTATATTTATTTCAAAGGGTGGGTTATAGAGTTTTTCTATCAAATTAATATTCACATTTTCTAAAAATCTTCTTCCTGTATATAATTCATCTATATTTTTTATTGTTCCAGTCTTATAATCTTCTGCTGGCACTCCAACAGCTTTTGCTTTCATCCTTAAATTTATATCTTTTGTAACTATAATCACATTTTCAAGTTTATCTTTATGTATTAAATTATAAGCATAAGCTAAAATCCTATGATCTATTATGTTTTCCATAAAATAACTTTTTACAATCTCAGAGTTGTCATTGCCAACTGCTATTTTTAAAATTCCTCTTCCTTCTCCAAGCCTTGCACCTTCAGTAAATGAAATATCAGAGTATAACTCATCAATTCTCCTAATAAACTCTCTTGCTTGGAAATTTTTTAAATCATCACCTTTTTTAAATTTATCTATTTCCTCCAAAACAACTATCGGGATTAACACATTATTATTTTCAAAATTATAAATACAATTAGAATCATGTAATATAACATTTGTATCAATGACAAAATTCTTAACAGCCATTCTTTCACCTCAAGATTAATATTAATTTAATTATATCAGATTTTATTAAAAATTGTATTAAATATTTTTTTTATTAATAAGAAAGAATATTTTCAATTTTTTTTATATTCTGCCAAGTATTTTTTTTATTTTTCTTTTTACTTTTATTTCTAATTTTTTGATAAATGGTTCGTCTGGGTATTCTTTATTAAAAATGTATTCATCGGCATCTTCGTTGCAAATCACAAAAGAAGGGTGAATTATTTTTGAAATCTCAAAAGTTTTTTTGTTCGCTGCGTTTTTATCAAAACCTTTTGTGTGCGTTGCATCTTCTCTAAAACCAATGTTTGATACCATATTAACATTTGGTAATATAACAAGCCCATTTTGACTTAAAACTGTATATTCCCACTGAAAATCCCATGTGTCAATTTTATTATCATAAACTTGTTGTAATTTACTCATCGTGTTTTCTTGCATTCTTTTGTTACGGAATATATTTGCAATCTGATTTTGTTCTCTAAATTTTGGGAATGTTTTTAAATTAACATCATAATTTTGCCATGCTCGTCTCCAACTCGCCCAACCCCAAATATGATTTTTTCTACTAAAAAAATAAGTACCATCAGAACGAGATATTCCATCCTGAAAGTTAACGCCTCCGATTTGCATTACCCTCGTATCATTTCTATAATACTCGAGTAAAACCTTACAAAAAGTAAAAAAAGATTGGTTTGGAACACAATCATCTTCAAGGATTATTCCTTCTGTTACATTCTCAAAAAACCAAGTTATTGCACCACTAACAGCGAGTTTACAGCCGAGATTTTTGTCTCTAAAAAGAGTTTTTATCTCACAATCCCAATCAACTTGTTTTACAATATCTCTTGTTTGATCACACTTTTCTTTTTCGCCCTCCTTATGAGAACGATGACCGTCGGCTGCCACATATAAATATTTAGGTTGAATCTTTTTTATTTCATTAAAAACTACTTGCGTTGTGTCTGGTCTGTTAAATATTAAAAATAAAATAGGAGTGTCAAATTGTTGCATAAATTTTCCTAAAAAATTAGTTTTTTGATTTTTTTCATTTCAAAATTAAATAGATTTTAACATATTTTTTAGTTATATCAAATTTATTTAGTAAAAAAAGTCAATAGTTTGAAAAAAAATGAATAAATCAATAGATTTTATAGATATGCCAACTATTAACTGGTTTTATCGTACCAAAACAAAAACCACATGTAGTTTTGAACCTACGGTTTAAATCCCATATTTAGAAATAAAAAAGACCGAGTCAGGTTTCAAAAACCAAACGAGTCTCAAGACTATATCAGCTGGATAGTATAATTTACTCTCGAATTTTTAATTTGTTTCTATGAAACAAGTTATGATATGCGAAAATTGGAACCTACCCCAAAATCACATAAAATTTGTCAAAAATAAGGTAGGTTCCGGACTTTTACAATTTACATTTTGTAAAATAGTACAAAGTTGTATCAAATCCTAATTTTATCAAGAGTTATCTAATTATATTATAAAGACAACTTCATTGTCAAGAGTTTTGGAAAAATAAAAAAAGTGTCAGTGTCTGTCTCTATAATTTATTAATATCTTCAATAGATAAACCAGTTAATTCACAAATTAAATTAATATCCAATCCTTTATCTTTCATATTCTTTGCTGTCTTCTCTATCCCAAGTTTTTCGCCTTTTTCAATTCCCAACTTTTCGCCTTTTTCTAATGCAGCCTCAATCATTCCTCGCTCATCTTGGATTAGCATTGACTCTATATCATAAGCTTCCCATTCTTCTTTACTCATATTTGATACTCTTGCTATTTCAAAAGCGTGTTTAAAAACATTGTTTTCTAATTCTTTGGGAATTGTGTTTAAATTTGAAGCTTCTTTTATGAAATATACCCATTTTTCAAGGTTTGTTGTCAATTCTTCTATTTTTTTAATA
>MIAN01000273.1 GCA_001829125.1 Spirochaetes bacterium GWB1_27_13
GAATGTCAATAAAATCTACTGGTTATGATGGATTCTTTTTTGTAGGACAGAGCTCAGAGCCTGTTTATTTGCTTGTTAATGGTGGAGAAGTTTCTATTGAAAGTGCAAAAGATATATGGGGCAAGAGTACTTTTACTACTAATCAATATTTAAATGATAAACATGGGCGAGCTTTTAGAGTTGCTGCAATAGGACAGGCTGGTGAAAATTGTTCTTTGATTTCTGGAATAATCACAGACTCAGGGCGAGCTGCGGCTAGAAGTGGTTTGGGTGCGGTAATGGGATCAAAAAAACTAAAGGCTATATGTATCGCAGGTAATGAGGATGTTAAAATTAGTCAAAAAGACGCTTTTTTTTCTGATATACATAAATTTATCAACTCGTTTAAGACTTATAAACATCCTATTATCAATTTTTTTATTGGATGGGCAATGAATGTTCCGTTTCTTTCGAGATTGGTTATTTATTTAATGAACACGTCTTCTAAAAAAACAGGAGAACCATTAATAAATCTTATTGAGCCTAGCGATTTTGAACGTTATGTTATGGAAAAATGGGGAACAACTTCAATAGTTTCTACATCTGCTGAAAGTGGAGATTCTCCTGTAAAAAATTGGATGGGAGTTGGTTTTAAGGATTTTAAACCCCAAAAGGCACAAAAAATATCAAATAATTTTGTAAAAAGACACGAAGATGAACGATTTCGCTGCTCATCGTGTCCTTTGGGATGTGGAGCAACTTTTGATAAAACTGATAATGGTGTTGCAAGAAAAGGATTTATTCCTGAATATGAAACTATTTGTGGTTTTGGTACTATGGTTCTTTGTAATGATATAGAAAAAATTATGGAGATAAATGATCTTTTAAATGGTGCTGGATTTGATACAATAAGTTGTGCTGTAACAGTTTCTTGGGCATACGAAGCATACAATAGAAATCATATAACAAAAGATGATACTGGAGGATTAGAATTGTCTTGGGGGAATGCAGATGTACTCTTGACTCTCGTAAAACAAATAGTAAATAATGAAGGGTTTGGAAAATATTTGGTTAATGGAGTTAAAAAAGCAGCTGAGTATTTTTCATCAAAAAAACCTAATATAAATTTTAATGAATATGCGATGCATGTAAGTGGACAAGAACTACCTATGCACGACCCTCGTTCTAATGGAGGAATGGGACTTGGCGTAGCATACGAAGCTGAACCAACACCAGGAAGACACACCAGTACTCTTGGTGGAGTTGCAAGTCTTTATCAAACAAATAATAGTAATACTCTCAAAGCATCTATTAAAAAAGATAAAAAGCCTAAAAAAACAAAAAAACTCCACCCAATGTCTATAAAAGCAGAAAATGCAGAAGGCGAAGAATTGTTGCAAGACAGTTGTTTTATGGATTTGGTTAACGGACTTGGATATTGTGCATTTGGATTTGATAATGGAATAACTCTGCCGATAATAGATTGGCTTAATCAAGTAACTGGCTGGAAAAAAGATTTTAATTCATATATGTTTGTTGCTAGACGTATAAAAACTTTGCGACATTCATTTAGTGTTAGAGAAAAACTCGCAGAATCAAAAACCAAATCTGAATTTTTACAGAAAGTCAATATTAAAATGCCTGAACGAGTAAGGAATAATCCTCTCACTGAAGGGCCAAATGCTAATATTAAAAATGATTTTGACAAGGGTAAGAGCGAATATTATAAGGCAATGGGATATGATGCAACAACTACAATTCCTTTAAAAGAAACATTAATTTCTCTGGGGCTTGATTATGTAATAGATCAATTATATCCGCTTTATGAAAATTTAAAATAAGAATCTATCATTATTTTATCATTATTTATAGTTAAAAATAGGTGTTAGTTTTGCTAACACCTATTAAATTATGAAAAATAAAATCCAACCAATTTTTTACTTTATATTTTTCTCTTGATATTTATAGTTTATTTTTGTAATATTTGTTAATTATTAAGGAAGAAAAATTTATAGAAATAAATCAAATTTTAATCGAATTAAAAGAAAATACTAATTTTAATTTTAAAATATGATATTATGTTAGATATTAAAATAATTTCGATTAATGAATTTAATTCTTTAAGAGGCAGCCAGCCATATATTATATACTTAAACGCTTTTAAATGGGATTAGTGCATAAATGAGATTTGATAACAATTAATAAATTAATTATAAGGAAGAATTTATGGAAAAAAAGAAGACTGAGGATTTTTTAAATTTATATAATAGAATAAATGATGAATTAAAAAAAGTCGTGCAGGGGCAGGAAGAGGTTATTAAGTTTGTAGTTATAGCACTTTTGACAGATGGGCATATTCTACTTGAAGGGCTTCCCGGACTAGGGAAAACTTTGATTGCCAATTGTTTGAGTAGGATAATTGGTGCTTCTTTTAAAAGAATACAATTTACACCTGATTTGATGCCTTCTGATATATTAGGGACAACAGTTTTTAATTTTGAGAAGAATGATTTTGTTGTTAGAAAAGGTCCAATTTTTACAAACTTTTTGCTTTCTGACGAAATAAATAGAACACCGGCTAAAACTCAATCAGCACTCCTTGAGGTAATGCAAGAAAAACAGGTAACAATTGATGGTGTTATCTATAAACTCGACGAGCCTTTTATCACAATAGCCACACAAAATCCAATCGAACTCGAAGGAACTTATCCACTTCCAGAAGCACAGCTTGATAGATTTATGTTTAAGATATTGGTAAAATACCCAGCAGTTGAAGACGAAAAAAATATGCTTAAAATGTTTAGAGATGGTTTTGATTCTGGGAATTTACAAAATTCGGATTTGCAAATTGTTTGTGGAAAAGATGATTTTGTTAGTTACAAAAATTCGTTAGATAGTGTTAATATAGATGAAAAAATTTTAGATTATATTATGGATATAGTTTCTGTTACAAGAAAAACTCCTGGCATCGAAGTTGGAGCGTCTCCGAGAGCCTCTATTGCACTCCTAAAGGCTTCGAGGGCATTGGCTGCTATAAGTGGAAGAGATTTTGTTGTGCCAGATGATGTTAAAGAGGCGTGTTATCCAGTTTTAAGACATAGGATTATCCTTGAGTCTGAGGCTGAGATTGAGGGAAATAGCACTGATGATTTTATTACTATTTGTCTTGGAAAGGTTGCTGTACCGAGATGAAAGATGGAATAAATTTTACTAAAAAAACGCTAATTTTATTTATTATTCCATTTTTTTTGATAATTTTTGCTTTTATTCGTAAAGAATTTTTATTTATTGCCATAATTTTTGATTTAATATTAATTTTTGTTATTTTACTCGACTTTTTTTTGAGTCCAAATTACAAAAAGAATATTACAATTGATTTAATTATAGAAAAAGACTTTAGGATTAATTGTTATAATCATTTCAAAATACTTGTTGATAACAAAAATAAATTATCTATTAATTTTTATTTTCTTACTGACTTAGATTTTGCTTTTGATAGAGAATATTCCAAAAAAATATTAAAAGTAGAGCCTTCTAGCCAAAAAGAAATTGAATTAAAAATATTCGCAAAAAGAAGAGGATTATTTGAAATAAATAATGTTTATATAAAAGGAAAAAGTTTATTTGGGTTTATTTATTTTTTTGTAAAGATTTCACACAAAAAAACATTTAGAGTAATACCTTTAATTAGTAGGCTAAATGAAAATTTTAAAATTGTCCAAAAGCAAATTAAATTAAACGAGTCTATTCAAAAAACAAACGTAGTTGGGGACGGACTTGATTTTGAAATGCTTAGAGATTATATAAAAGGCGATGATATAAATAAAATCGATTGGAAAGCAACGGCAAGACGAGTTAAGCCAATAACCCGAGTTTTTAGAATGGAAAATTCTTTAGATATAGCGATTATGCTTGATTGCGGTCGTATTATGTCAACTGAGGTTGATGGAATGTCATTGCTTGATTATGCGATAAATTCATCAATAATTCTTTCGTATTCTGCTGTTTTTGGCGGTGATAAAGTAAGCCTTTTGTGTTTTGGTGAGGATATAATCAAGTATATTCCGCCAACAAAAAATAAGAAAGATATTAAAAATCTAAGTGTTGCACTTTCTGGGTTAGAATACCAGTATGTTGAGTCAAATTATCAAACTGCTTTTGGTTTTATTAAGAATAAACTTTCAAAGCGGAGTCTTGTAATTATTTTTACAGATATTATAGATGACTCAAATATTAAAATTTATCATAAATATTTATCTATACTTTCCAAAAAACATATAGTGTTATTAATTTTACTTAAAGATAAAGAACTTTTTGAGATAGCAGATACAAATCCTTCAAAAAGGTTGAATATTTTTACAAAAACAGCAACTTACGATATGATTTTGCGAAGAGATAAAACAATTCACAATTTAAAAAGACTGGGTGTAGATGTTCTTGATTTATTCCCAGAAGAAATAAACCCATCGCTACTCAGTAAATATGTTGAAATTAAAAATAGGTATTGATTTGTAACTGATATAAAAGCGACATTCGCGAATATCGCTTTTATATCTCTATAGAATTTATATCAATCTTCCACTTCTTTAACATTTTTCTTTGCCTTTGCGATTATTTCGTCTGCAATTTTACCTGTTAGTGGTTGATAATTATAAAAACTTAATTCAAAACTTCCTGTGCCAGAAGTAATTGATTTTAAATCAACTGCATATCTAAGAAGTTCTGTTTGTGGAACATGGGCTTTTATTAGTTCAATGCCGCCACCAAGTGATTCTTCCCCGATAACCTTTCCTCTTTTTGCAGATAGATCAGAAAGAATATCACCAACAAATTTATGATCTGTATAAACTATTAATTCCATTACTGGCTCAAGTAATACAGGGTTTGCGTTTTTCATCGCTTCTTTAAAAGCATTACGAGATGCTAATTTAAATGATAACTCTGATGAATCAACAGGATGTTCTTTTCCATCAAAAAGTCTAACCCCAACATCAACAACTTTAAAACCAGCCAAAACTCCAGCATCCATTGCTTCGTGAAAACCTTTCTCACATCCGGGAAAATAACTTTTACTAATAACGCCACCTACAATATCATTAATAAATTCATAATATTTTCCTTCTTCAATAGGGAATATTTCGATACTGACCTTACCAAATTGTCCGTGACCGCCAGATTGTTTTTTATGAGTGTATTCTGCATCTGCTTTTTTACGAATAGTTTCTCTATAAGCAATTTGTGGTTCAGATAAAGATGTTTCGATTTTATTTTTTTCTTTAATTTTTTCCAAAACAATTTTTATTTGTGTTTCTCCCATTGCACTAATAACATTTTGTTTAGTTTCTGCATTGTATTGTATCGTAAAAGTTAAATCTTCTTCTGCCACTTTTTGTAGTAGCAGGATTAATTTTTCTTCATCATTTTTATTGTTTGCCGATATAGCATAAGACAAAATAGGTTGTGGAATATCCATTTTTGGTAGAATAACAATATTAGCAGGATCGCACAAAGTATCATTTGTAAAAACATTAGTTAGTTTTGTGAATGCTCCTATGTCCCCCGCATTCAAAAATTCTACCTCTTTTAACATCTTACCAACGACTTTATAAAGCTTGCCACATTTTTCTTTATGATTATTTGTTGAGTCATACAACTCTGTATCGTGCCTAACTTGTCCTCTTCTTACCCTAAAGAATGTTATTTTGCCAGAGAATTGGTCTATTGTTGTCTTAAAAACAAAAATTGTAACAGGTTTTGTAGAATCAGGCTCCATTTCAATGTCATTATCTGATTTATCTTTTGCTATAATATTTCCTTTATCTGAAGGGGATGGCATATAATTAACAATACAATCGAGTAATGACATAGTGCCAGAGTTCATATAAGCATCGCCGCATAACACAGGGACAATTGTTCCTTTTAGAATAGCTTTTTTTAAACCTGTAACAATTTCTTCGTGAGTTAGCTCTTGTCCTTCAAAATATTTTGTCATAAGAATATCGTCTGATTCAACAGCTGTTTCAATCATTTCTTTAAAATGTTCGTCAAGTCCTTCTATGTGTTCAGGAACTTTTTCTCTTCTAGTTTTTTTTCCATTTTCTTCAAAATATCTTGCCTCTCTATCGATCAAATCAACAGCCCCCTTAAAATCTTTACCGTGGCCTATTGGGATATTTAGAGGGACAAAAGTTATATCTTTAAAATTTTCTTTAAGATTTGCAAGGCATCTTTCGTAATCTGCATTCTCTTTATCCATTTTGTTAATAAAAACCATTTTTGGAGTATTGCATTTTCGCCAGAGTTTAATTGTTTCTATTTCAACTCCATTTTCTGCATTTATTACGAATAATCCACAGCCAGAAGCATTCATTGCTGCAACTGACTCACCAATAAAGTCTGGTGCACCAGGAGTGTCAATAATATTAATTAAAAAATTATTCCACTCGAGATAAGACACCGAAGAATGGATTGACATTTGTTTTTTAATTTCTTGCTCTGTATAGTCAGAAACAGTATTTCCAGTAGCTACTCTACCCATTTCTGTCATCATGTGAGCAGTAAAAAGCATAGCCTCATTTAAAGTTGTTTTACCAGAATAGCTATGCCCAAATAAAGCAATGTTTCTAATGTTTTTTGTATCATAAGGCATAATTTCCTCCATAGTTTAAGGATAGTATCTTTATTATTTTTTTGCAAGAGTAAATTTATTTTTTGTTGTAAAATTTTAGAAAAATAGAATATTTGAAGTCATTATAATTATAGATAAATTTAAAAGTGCAAGTATTGGAAATGAAAAGAAAAGACCTGTCAAGTTTTTAAAACCAGACAGGTCTATACCTCTTATTCTTTGTTTTTCTGTGAAATTCTATGACTGAATGTTAAATCGAAATTCAGGTTAATAATATGTCTCACTTTTTAAATCTTCTTTAATATACACAACATCTTTAATATCAAATCTTTTTAATTTATTTTTTATCCGTCCCAAATATGACGCTATTGTACCTTCACTAATTCCCAAAAAATCACCAACCCATCTATTTGATGGTAAAACATTGCAAGTTTCTAATTTTTTTTCGATTATTCTTTTATTTTTAATTATTATTTGCTCTTTTTCTTTTAATAACATTATTTTTTCATCTTCATGTTCTTCTTTTATCTGTTTTTGTATTCTCAAAAGCCTCACATATTTTTTGTTTATAGCCTCTTCATATTTAAATCTTTTTTCCATTCTTTCAACAATTTTTTTTGCAGCAAGGGATGTTTCTTTCTCTTCAAAACTTAATCCAAACTTAGCAAATAGGACTTTTTTTTCATTTGTTGATAATACGGATAAGTCAAATTTAACTTCTTTTTCCTGATAAAATTTTTCTTCCCCAATTTCACTATGAATTGCATATAGTTCTTTTTTTTCGTACACTTCAAAATTTTCATTCTTATTTAATTTTTTGATAAACCGAATAAAATCCCTTTTTAATACAACCACAAACCATGTTAAAAATTTCACATCATCTTGTTCTTTATAAAAGGAAATAAATTTTTCAATTTTACTGGTAACCTCAACAAAAAACTCAGTTTTGGTATCGTGGT